>NZ_CANPVO010000046.1 GCF_947581785.1 Candidatus Palauibacter polyketidifaciens
CCGTAAGTTCCGTATTATCGGCCAATGTCCAATACACGAAACGTGTCTCTGGATGCGCGGAGGGTGAGCGCAACGGAGGCGGCGAAGAACTTCGGATCGATCCTCACGGAAGTGCGGGAGCGCGGCGCCGAGTACGTCGTGGAGCATCGCGGGAAGGCGGTCGCCCGGATCAGCCCGGAGGAAGATCCGACGCTGACCGTGAAGGAGTTCTTCGAGTACATCGAGAATCGTTCCGTTCCTCCCGTCGGGGAGGAATATCTCCGAGCAGTCGAAGAAGGCATCGCGATCTGGAACCGCGAGGAAGTCCCCGGAGGGTCGTGGGAACGCTGATCGATACCAGCGTTCTGGTCGCGGCCGAACGGGGTCATCTGAATCGCGAAGCGGTGTTCGCGGCTATTGCCGACGAAGATGGCGGAATGGCGATGGCCGCCATCACCGCTTCCGAGCTCATGCATGGCGTCCACAGGCTTCGCGGTGCCGGGCAGGCGGCGGCCGAGCGCTCGTGCAGGACGTGGCTGTCGCTGCTTCCCGTGCTTCCGTTCGATCTCGATGTGGCCCGGGTGCATGCGACGCTGACGACGCACCTACGCGGTGCGGGCACTCCCATCGGCGCCCACGACCTGATTATCGCGGCCACCGCGGTCCACCACGGTCATGCCGTCGCGACGCGGGATCGGCGGAGCTTTGCCCGGATCGATGGACTGGAGGTCGAATACTGGTAGCCGACCGCAGGCGGGTGAGCCCCGACGTTCCCGCGGGAACGCGTCCCGGGGGAGCCGTGGACCGGAATCAGCCTCCCCCGCCCGCGGCGGCGACGCTCTCGCCCGGGGTCTCCAGGTTGCCGCTGTCGTCCACGGCGCGGCTCAGGATCGAGACCTCGTCGCCCGCCGTGGCGGGGTCGTACTCGTAGCTCCAGTCCGTCCGTCCGTGGGCGGGGTGCCACGTCTCGCCTCCATCGAGCGAGACTTCGACGGCCGCGACGACGCCACCGCCCGAATCCGAAGCTGTCCCCGAGATCGTGACCATTCCGCCTTCGGCGTCCGGCGCCGAAGGCGGCCCGAACGAGGACGCGGGCGCCTCGAAGTCCATCGACGCCGTCGCGCGAACGAGATCCGGCTGCATCGTGGCGGGCTGGACGCCCATGTCCGCGAACAGGTTCACCGTCGCCTGCTGCAGGACGAGGTCCGGACCGTGCGGATCCACGCCGACGCGCGTGTCCGCGCCGTTCATCCGTTCCGGCGGCACGCCGGTCTCGGTGTCGTGATGCGCATCGAGGCCCCACGACCACTGCAGCGTCCCCGAGCCGAACGTGAGTGCGCCGCTCTCGTGTCGATGGAGGACGGCGTGGTGCGTGGCGGTCCCCGTCTCGCAGCCCCGCCCCGGGTGTACGCAGTAGAGCGTGTTGTCGATCTCCGTCGCGGCCACCCGGAACAATCCGGGCGGGCGGAACCCGTTGTCGATGTCCGAGTCCCACTCGTGGCCCAGGATCCCCTTGATCGACACGTACCGCTCGCCGGGCCGCAGCCGGGCGACCTCGGTGTTTCGCCAGAACCTCAGGTCGGCGAACTCCGCGTCCACGATGATGGGGTCGTTCCGCCACGCGTTCACCGTGAACAGCGTCCCCGTCAGCGCGTTCTCGGGCCAGGCCCCCTCGGCGTTGATCGAGCGGTGGTCGCGGAACTCTCCCGTCCACTCCACCGGATCGAGCCGCCGATGATCCTGCGAATCCTTGTACGTGACGAGCGTCCGGTACGGCTCGCCGGAGCCGTCGATGCTCGCCTCCCACCGAACCTTCCAGTAGACCTCGTTCGAGCTGAAGAAGGCGAGGTGCATGCCGGCGGCCCGGGCCGCCTCCACGTTCCGCCGCTGTCGTCCGCTCCAGTACTCGTCGTGACCGACCGAAAGGAGGATCCTGTGCTCAAGCAGTTCCTCGCCCCGCCGGTCCGTGTCGATCCCCGAGGAATAGCTCACGTCGTAGCCGTTCCTCTCCAGCCACCGGACCATCGGGTATTCGGAGTTGAAAACCATGTTCACGGCCCGGTAGTGCCGCGTCTCGAAGGGCCGGTTGTAGCTCACCTTCGGCGCGCGGGGTTCCCCGCCGTGGAGGCGAAGGCGCTCCGGGTTGAGGCGTCCGTACACGCTGTGCCCCCCGTACCGGTTGTACGCCTGCCAGGTGACGTCCGACGTCTGGAAGAGCATGTCGGACTCGCCGTCATCGTCCCGCACGACGAAGTAGATGTGGCTTGCGCGCGGTTCGCGCAGCGGGTTCCGCATCACGGCCCGGAAGCCCGGCGCCTCCCACAGCGAGTCCTCTCCTGTCGGCGGGAGCGGCGTCGCCTCGAACTGGTCGTTCTTCACCCAGCCCTCGATCGGGTCCTCGCGCACGAGCCGGGCGAAGTAGATCCCGGAAGTCGCGTCCTCCGGCGCCTGCCAGGAGGCCGAGACCGCCCAGTTGCCGCAGTCCACAAGCGGGGCGGGCCAGGTTTCCATGCCACCGCCCTCGGCCAGCACCGGGATCGGGCCCCGCAGGCAGTCCGGCTGGATCTGCGGCAGCGTCGCGGCCGGATCGAAGGAGTCCACTCTGCGCGCACCCATGCCGCCGTAGTAGCCCATGCGGTAGATGTCGATGCGATAGTCGTCCGAGTCCGTGTCGATCTTGAACTCGATCGTCTCGCCCTGCGCGATCGCGATGTCGGTGCCGAACCCCTGGATGCTGGGGTCGCCATAGCTGTTGATGTCCCACTCCGTGGGCGGGTGCCCCTCGAGACAGTTCTCGGCCACGATCTCGTTGGCGGGGTTCACGCACGGATCACCCGCCATCGAGACCTGCAGTTCGCAGCCGGCCGCCGCGACAGCCGCGACCAGGAAAACGGAGGATGCGGGGAGCGGACGAGAGCGGGCTGCTACGGACGCGATCATGGCGACATCTCCGGACCAGAGCAGGGCGTCGGCCGACACCCGGCCGCCGCGTTCCCGCAACATGCCCCCGCCGTCGGCCGTCTACAACGGCAGCGAAGGCTCGGGTCGGCTCAGGTCGAGTCCGTTCAGCCGTCCTCGCCCGGGGTCTCCAGGTTGCCGCTGTCGTCTACGGCGCGGCTCAGGATCGACACCTCGCCGTCCGTCGCATCCGGATCCCACGCGTAGCTCCAGTTCGCGCGGCCGCGGGCCGGGCGCCACGTCATCCCTCCGTCCAGCGACACCTCGACCGCCGCCACGACGCCACCCCCGGCGTCTGACGCCGTCCCCATGATCGTCATCATGCCGCTCTCCGGATCGGGCCCCGAGGGCGCCTCAAACGAGGAGGTCGGCGGCACCTCATCGGTCGAAGCCGTGGCCGGCACGAGATCCGGCTGCAGGGTGGCGGGTTGCACGCCCATGTCCGCGAACACGTTGAGCGTCGCCTGCTGAAGGACGAGGTCCGGGCCGTTCGGATCGACGCCGACCCGCGTGTCCATGCCGTTCTGACGCTCGGGGGGGACGCCCGTCTCCGTGTCGTGGTGTGCGTCGAGTCCCCACGGCCACTGCAGCGTCCCCGTGTCGAAGACGAGTGCGCCGCTCTCATGCCGGTACATGGTCGCGTTGTGCGTGGCCGAGCCCGTTTCGCACCCCCGCCCGGGATGGACGCAGTACTGCAGGTTGTCGATCGTCGTCGCGGAGAGGCGGAAGAGCCCCGGCGGGCGGAACCCGTTGTCGATGTCCGAGTCCCACTCGTGGCCGAGGATCCCCTTGATCGACACGTACCGCTCGCCGAGCTGCAGCCGCGCGACCTCCGTGTTGCGCCAGAACCTCAGGTCGGCGAACTCGGCGTCGACCATGAGCGGATCGTTCCGCCACGCGTTCACCGTGAACAGCGTCCCCGTGAGTGCGTTCTCCGGCCACGGACCCTCCGGGTTGATCGAACGGTGATCGCGGAACAATCCCGTCCATTCGACCGGATCAAGTTTCCGGTGGTTCTGCGTCTCCTTGTAGGTGACGAAGGTCCGGTACGGCTGCTCCGATCCATCGATGCTCGGCTCCCAGCGCACCTTCCAGAAGACATCGTTCGAACCGAAGAAGCCGAGGTGTACGCCGGCCGCGCGCGCGGCCTCCACGTTGCGCCGCTGTTGGCCCGTCCAGTACTCGTCGTGTCCGACGGAGAGGAAGACCTTGTGCTCCAGCAGTTCCTCGCCGCGCCGATCCGTGTCGATTCCCGACGAGTAGCTCACGTCGTAGCCGTTGCGCTCCAGCCAGCGGACCATCGGGTACTCGGAGTTGAACACCATGTTCACGGCGCGGTAGTGCCGCGTCTCGAAGGGACGGTTGTAGCTCACCTTCGGCGCGCGCGGGGGTCCTCCGTGGAGCCTGAGACGCTCGGGGTTCAGCCGCCCGTACACGCTGTGGCCCCCGTAGCGGTTGTACGCCTGCCAGTTGAGGTCCGAGGTCTGGAAGAGCAGATCGGACTCGCCGTCGTCGTCCCGCACCACGAAGTAGATATGGCTGGCGCGCGCCTCGCGCAGCGGGTTCCGCATCACGGCGTGGAAGCCCGGCGCCTCCCACAGCGAATCCTCGCCGGTCGGCGGGAGCGGCGTGGCCTCGAACTCGTCGTTCTTCACCCAGCCGTCGATCGGGTCCTCGCGCACGAGGCGGGCGAAGTAGATGCCCGAGGTCGCGTCCTCCGGAGCCTGCCAGGAGGCCGATACGGCCCAGTTCCCGCAGTCCACCAGCGGCGCGGGCCACTCCTCGATTCCGCCACCCTCGGCCAGCACCGGGATCGGACTCCGCAGACAGTCGGGCTGGATCTGGGGCAGCCTCGCGGCGGGCTCGAACGAGTCGACACGGCGCGCACCCATGCCGCCGTAGTAGCCCATCCGGTAGATGTCGATCCGGTAGTCAGGGGAGTCTGTGTCGATCTTGAACTCGATCGTCTCGCCGCGGTTGATCGCGATGTCGGTCCCGAACCCCTGGATGCTGGGATCGCCGTAGCCGTTGATGTCCCATTCGGTGGCCGGGTGCCCCTCGAGGCAGTTCTCCGCCACGATCTCGTTGGCGGGATTCGAACACGCCTCCTCCATCGTCATCCGCGGAGGCGCGCAGGCGGTCGCGAGGAGTGCGGCCGAAGTGGTGAAGGCGAGGAAGGACGGACGGAAGCGCGGGCGTGGCTGGGTCATGGCGACATCTCCGGGCCCGGGTCAGCATGCGGACGGCCGACCCTCCGGCCGCCCCTTCCCCGCAACATGAGCCCGCCGTCGGAAGTCTACAACGCCGCTTGAACGCAGCGGGGTTCTTGCCACGGGCTGCTAGGGGAGACGCAGGGCCTCGGAATAGGGGCGGCCGAAGCGGTCCGTGGCCTCCACGCGCACCTCCGCCACACCGGGTTCGACGGGCGCGTAGAACATGTGGTTGGTGATGCGGGGCTCGACCCACGGACGATGCGGGGGCAGGTCGTCGCCGGAGTGAAGCTCGACGCTCAGCGGGTCGCGTCCCGGCCGCCGGGCCATGAGGCCGCGGGGATCGCCATCGGCGAACCAGCGCACGGTCCACTCGGGGTCCCAGTCCCACACGTTCGCCACGATCTCGTCCGGCGCGGAGGGATCGGTCCCCGGCGCGTAGATCCGCATCTGGTGGGCCGCCTGGAATCCCGTGGACTTGTAGCGCCACGAGATTTCCTCGCCCGCGGCCTCGTAGACGCAATAGCCGTTCGGGGCGCCGTCCCAGCAGATCGGTCCGCTCCACCAGGCGCCGCAGATCGCGCCCGCCACATGCTCGTGCGTCCCCGCCTCGAAGACGTGCTCGAGTTCGTGCGTGTGTCCCGTGAGGATGTGCGCCTGGAAGGGCTCCAGCAGCCGGTACAGCGCGTCGCGGTTCATGATCGCGCCCGGCGGATCGGGCGAGGTCAGGCCGCGTCGAACGTGGTTGCTCCCGAGCGCCGGGATGTGCGTCGCTACGATGACCGGCGCCCCCGCCTCGACGCGGTTCAGATCCGCCGCCAGCCAGGTCAGCGCGTCCGCGTCCAGATAGCCGAGGTACCCGCTCCCGTGCCAGAACACGTCGTCCAGCACCACGTAGTGCACGGCGCCGCGGTCGAACGAGTAGTAGCGCGGCCCGAAGTGGCGCGAGAAGGTGTCCGTCGAGGCCTCGTCCGTACGGCTTTCCATGTCGAGGTCGTGGTTCCCGATGACCTGGAAGAAGGGGACGCCGATCCGCTGCACGCCGCGCTCGTACTCCGGATACAGTTCGAGACGGTCGTACATGATGTCGCCGTCGGAGATGCCGAAGACGTGCGTGTCACCCAACTCCCGCACTGTCTGCTGGAGGTCGGGGACGGAGCGCTCGTGGAACCACCCCATCTCTTCCTCGGTCTGGGTCTGGATGTCCCCGAGGAGGAGCAGCGTGTGCCGCTCATCCGACACGCCCAGCGGCGCGAGGTCGAAGGCGACGGACATCTCGCTCGCGGACGGATCGATGCGCTCGTAGAAGCGCGCGGTGCCGGACGGGTTCAGCGGGATCTCGTATCCTGCCGGCACCCGAACCCACACGAAGTCGCGGTCCGCCGAGGTCACGAGTTCGAAGCGGCCATCGGCGTCGGAATCCACGACCTGGAGTCCATCGGAGACCGACACGCGGCCCAATCCGCGACCTTCCCCCCGGACCATCCCTCGCACGCGAATCCGGTTCGCGGTCCGGCGAGCGACGGGAAGAGGATCGCAGGGCGCCGCGAGGAGGGACTCCGCACGAGTCGCCAGCGCGGCCGCGGAGAGGGCGCCGGTCTTCAGGAACGTCCGCCGGTTCAGCATTCGTCGTACCGTCAGCTGAAGTCGCGGCCCAGGATGACGGCGACGATGATCGCGCCCACCGCGATCGGCGCCACCCAGCGGATGAAGAAGCGCCACGCCCCGTAGTGGAACCAGCGCGGCTCCGTGCCGTCCACCAGTTCCTGCTCCGTCGCCTTCCGGGTCATGAACCACCCCGCCGCGAGCGTGATCGCGAACCCGCCGGTGGGCAGCATCCAGTTGGAGACGAAATGGTCGACGGTCGAGAACCAGCCCACCTTGCCTGCGAAGATCTCCAGCGTGGCCAGGAACGGCGTGCCCGTGAACGAGAGCGCCGCGAAGATCGTGAACACGAAGATCGCCGCGCCGCAGAGGACCGTCGCCTTGTGTCGAGGGATGCGGTGCTCATCGATGACGTAGCTCGACACGACCTCGAGCAGCGAGATCGTCGAAGTCAGCGCCGCCAGCGCCACGAGCACGTAGAAGAGCGGCCCCAGCACGACGCCGAACGGCACCGCGGTGTAGAACAGCTCCGGCAGCGAGATGAAGAGCATCCCCACCGGTGAGCCGCTGACCTGGTCGCTCATCCCCGTCACCGAGAAGATGACGGAGAACATGATCACCGTCGCCACGAGGGCGATCAGCGTGTCCAGCGCCACGATCGCCCCCGACGCCTTCACGATCGAATGCTTGCGCGAGATGTAGGAGCCGTAGGTGATCATCGCCCCCATCCCGAGGGAGAGGGTGAAGAAGGAGTGCCCCAGGGCCTCTAGAACCCCGCTCATCTCCAGTTCCCCGAAGTTGGCGCGGAAGATGAAGCGCATCGCCTCCCCCGACCCGCTCATCCCCAGCGCGCTCACCAGGAGGAGGAGCAGGATTCCGAACAGGATGGGGAGGAAGATGCGGGCGATCCGTTCGATCCCCTTGCTCACGCCGAAGTAAACGACCGCGATCGTGGCGACGCTGAAGCTGAGGGAGAGCGCGAGCTGGAGGCCGGCGTTCCCCACCTGCTCGTTGAAGAGGTCGCCCGCCGCCATCCCGGCGGGATAGCCGCCGAACGTCCAGCCGAGGGACTGGGCGAAGTAGTACAGCGACCAGCCCGCGATGACGGTGTAGTAGCTGAGGAGGATGAACCCCGCGAGCACGCCCCAGCCGCCGACGACGCCCCACCAGGGCCCGGCCGCCTCCTTGAGCGCCCCGACCGCGCTCTTCTGGCTCCTGCGCCCGATGAGCAGTTCCGCCATCATGATGGGCAGGCCCACGGCGAGGATGCAGACCAGGTAGACGAGGACGAAGGCGCCCCCTTCGTTTTCCCATGTGATGAACGGGAATTTCCACAGGTTGCCGAGGCCGATCGCGCTGCCGGTCGCGGCCAGCACGAGGCCGACGTTCGAACTCCAGTTATCGCGGGGTTGGCTCATGGGACATGTCCAGTCGGGCGTTATCCGGGCAGGGGACTTCCGCCCCTGCATGAGTTCGACGATCCAACCTACCCCGTCGTCACGAGAGGCCACCAGACGCACGCCATGCCGAACCTGAACGAAGTCATCCGGAGCACGCCCAAGGCGGAACTCCACATCCACGTCGAAGGCTCGCTGGAGCCCGGAATGATGTTCGACCTCGCCCGCCGGAACGGCGTGCCGCTCCCCTACGGCAGCGTCGAGGAGGTCCGCCGGGCCTACTCGTTCGGCAACCTCCAGGAGTTTCTCGACCTCTACTACGAGGGGATGAACGTCCTCCGGACCGAGGAGGATTTCTTCGATCTCGCCGACGGCTACCTGCGGCGGGCGGCTGTGGACGGTGTCGTCCAAGTCGAGATGTTCTTCGATCCGCAGGCCCACACCGGACGCGGCGTGCCGCTGGTGACGCTGATGGACGGGCTCGAGCGGGCCATCGTCCGCTCACGGGAGCGGGGCGTGAGCGTCTCCCTCATCCTCTGTTTCCTGAGACACCTCACCGAGAGGGAAGCGTTCGAGACGCTCGAGGCCGCGGAACCCTGGCGGGACCGGCTCCTCGGCGTGGGTCTCGACTCGAGCGAAGTCGGACACCCGCCCTCGAAGTTCGCGCGCGTGTTCGAGGCGGCGCGTGACATGGGCCTCCGGCTCGTCGCCCACGCGGGGGAGGAGGGTCCGCCGGAGTACGTATGGGAGGCGCTCGACATCCTCGGCGCGGAGCGCATCGACCACGGCAACCGGGCCCTCGAGGACGACGCCCTGGTCGCCCGACTGCGCGACGACCGCATCCCGCTCACGGTATGCCCGCTGTCGAACCTCGAACTCCGCGTCGTGGAGGACCTCGCCGCCCACCCGATCAAGCGCATGCTGGACCTCGGCCTCCTCGCGACCGTGAACTCCGACGACCCGGCCTACTTCGGCGGCTACATCAACGACAACTTCCGCCGGGTCGCCGCGGCCGTCGGCCTCACTGCCGACGACATCGAAACGCTCGCCCGCAACTCCCTTGAAGCCTCGTTCGTCGCTTGACGCGACAGACGTTCGTGACAACCGTCGGGCTTGAACTCCACGCCGAGGAGTTGACTATCGCTTCGTCCGGATCCTGACGCGTGACTCTCAACGTAGTTCGAGCGCCGGCGGCGGCCCCGCTGTGGGAGGGGTGCGTCGACCGTTTTCTGGCACAGGCCGCCTCATCGGCCGAGGCGGGCGCGGGGGCTGGCGCGTGGATCTGGCTCAACCACCGGAGCCTGCGGGATCTCCTGTTCGAGGCCGCGCATGAACGCGGCCTCCCCGGCTGGCTCGATCCTCCCGTTACGCTGTTCGGAGAGCTGACCGACCGTTTCGGTATCCGGGAGAAGTCCGTCGGGCTCCTCACGCGCCGCCGGCTCGTGAGCCGGCACGCGGCGCGGCTGGGGCAGCGGATCCTCGGGCGGGAGCCCGGCCGCGGGGACGGCGTGATCCGCGGACACATGCTCGACCGGCTGTTCGGCGACCTGCTGCCGGAGGGCGTACCGCCGGACGAGTTGGAGCGGGCGCTGGCCCGGCTGGGCGGCGACGACTTCGCGCGCCGCCGCAACGACTGGGCTGTGGCCGTCTACCGCGCGTATCTCGCTGCGCTTGAGAAGCGCGGGTTCCTCGACCGGCGCTCGGTGAACGCCCGCATCGCGGAGCGGATCGAGGCGGGAGGACTGGCGGCGGCGATCGGCGGCGCCCGGGAATTGCACGTGTACAGCATCGCGAGCCCTCGAACGCGCCGACGCATGCTTGAGGCCCTCTCCCGTCAGGAGGAGGTGGACGTCCATCTCTACCTCCCGTCCGAATCGGAGCCTGACCGCTTCTTTGACGAACTCGCCGACCGGACCGAGGTGATCGGCGTCCCCCGCGATGGCGGCGAAGATGGTGGGGGCGGTGCCGGGGCCGGGGCCGGGCCGGTGACGGTACAGCCGGTTCCGGATGCCGCGCGGGAGATGGCCTGGGTGGCACGGCAGGTCAAGGAGATTCTCGCGGCGGGTACCGCGGAACCGCATCGGATCGCCGTCGTCGCGAGGTCGGGTCGCGAGAACACGCATCGCGCGTACCGGGCGCTGCGGCGGGCGGGCGTCTCCGCGACGGCTCGCATCCGGACGCCGCTGGACGAGGTCCCGGCGCTCAGAGCGCTCCTCCTCGTGCTGCGGGGCGTCGGGCGGAACTGGGACTACCGGTCTCTGCGCGCCCTCCTCGCGCACCCCTACTTCGACACCCGCGTCGATCTGCGCAGCATCGACGCCATCGCGGCGCTCCGGCGCGTGGTGGGGCTCGAGAGCTGGACCGGTGCCCTCGAGCAGTTGCGTCCGCTCGTCGAGAACAAGGCGCGCGAGGTCCGCGGACGGGGGCTCTTCCTCGATCGTGTGGAGAAGGACATCGAGGCCTTTGGCGCCTTGCGGGAGGTGCTCGATCCGCTCGCCGACGCCCGCTCCGAGGCGGACTGGATCGATCTCACGCTCGCGCTCCTCAGGGAGGATCGCGGCGTGTTCCGGCTGAGGCGCCGCGTGTGCGACCCGGTCGAGGAACGGTGGGAGGTCGTGCGCTCCGACCAGCGCGGAATCCTTCTCCTGGAACGACTGCTGCGGGAGTGGAGGGAGCTCGACCACCCGGACGACCCGCTCCCACCGGCGGGGTGGCACGCGCTGCTCGGCAAGCTGTTGCAGGCGAACGAACTCGTCCTCTCGACTCCCGGGCAGAAGGGCGTCCAGGTGCTGGAGGCGCACGACGCGGCGCTCGTGCCCTTCGCCCATACCTTCGTCGTGCATGCGAACGACCGCGAGTTCCCCCGCGCCGGGGGCGCCACGGGCGTGTTCACGGACACGGAGCGCCGCCGCCTCGCAGCTCTCGGGTTGCCGCTGGCCCACCGGGACGAGACGCTGCGCCGCGAGCGGGGCCTATGGCGCGCGGTCACGCAGCAGGCCGGCCCGGTCTGCATCAGCTACCGCACCACGGACGCGGGCGGCACGCCGCTCCTTCCGTCGCTCATGGTCCCGAGTCACGAGGACGCCGCTGAGCTGCCCCGGATCCGTCGCCCCTCGGACGAGCTCGACCCCGTGACCCCGGCCGAGGCGGACCGGCGGGCCGCCTTCGCGATCCACAGGGCTCTCGGGGTTCCGGACCCGACGGAACGGCCGCGAATCGCGCCCGCCCGCCCGGAACGCGTCGCGCGTGCGATCGTGGCGGCGGCGGCCGAGATCCACCGCGGTCCGGGACTCGAGCGCTATCCCGGATTCCTCCTTCCGGCGCCATCGCCGGGCCCGGCGATGGCCGTGCACCCGGCCTTTCGGCCGAATCCATGGAACGGCCACCTGCGCGATCCGGATGTGCTCCGGGAACTGGAGCGCCGCTTCCACGACGACTATCGATGGTCCGCCGGCCAACTCGAGGCCTACGCCCGGTCTCCCTTCACCTTTCTCGTCGAACGCGTGCTCTGGCTGGAAGGCGTGGAGGAGGCGGAGGAGGAGACGACGCCCCTCACCTTCGGCAGCGTCGCGCATGAGATCCTCGAACGCTTCTACGCCGAGTTCATGGGGAGGCTTCCCGTCGCCCTGGAGGGGTCGGTCGAGGACCGCCTCGCGGAGATCTCCGCTGAAGTCTGTGCCGAGCGCGCGGAGAAGGGGGAGTGGCTCGGCGTCGCCAGCCTGTGGGAGCAGACCCGGGAGGGGATCGTCGCCGCCGTCCGCAACTACATCGAGTGGGAACTCGGACACATGGCCAGGAAGGGCGAGTGTCCCATCGAGACCGAGGTCGGGTTCGGCTTCGACGACGAGCGTGCGATGCTCGCGGGCACCGACATCCGCGGCCGCGCGGCCCGCCTGCGCATCTGCGGCCGCATCGACCGGCTCGACCGGGACGCGGGCGGGACCGGGGTATTTCACGTCCTCGACTACAAGAGCGGCAAGCCCCCGCCGGCGCCGAGATTCGATGACGCGACCGCCCTGCAGGGGGTGCTCTACGCGCAGGTGATGGCCGACCGGGGCTACGCGATGGGCAGCTGCCGGTACCGGTCCATCAGGAGTCCCGGGAGTCCTCTCAACGGAGGGCTGGTCAGATTCGGAGAGGAACGGTACGACCGGGCGCTCACAATGGCGCTCTCCATCCCCGCCCGCGTGCGGGCCGGGTGCTTCGAGGCGGTCGTCTCGCGGAAGGGGGACTGGTGGTCCTGGGATCCGCCTCGCGAGGTGCGCCGCAGCGACGCCCAGATCGCCGAGGGCCACCGCTTCGACGACTTCGGGGACGACGCCAGTGGCTGAGATCCGGTGGACGCCCGAGCAGGTGCGGGCGATTCGGTCGGAGGACGACACGTTGCTCGTTGCGAACGCGGGCACGGGAAAGACGACGACCGTCGTGGGCAAGATCATGTGGCGGCTGGGCCTTCCGTTCGGCGTGAATGGGGAGACGGGAGAACCGCTCGCGCCGCCGGCCGTCTCCTGCCGGCTGGATGAGATCGCCGCGATCACGTTCACGGAGAAGGCGGCCTACGACCTCAAGCGACAGCTTCGCAAGCGCATCGAGGCATCCCCGCGTGCGGACGACCTTCGCTGGGACATCGACCGCGCCTCGGTCGGCACAATCCATTCCTTCTGTGGCGAATTGCTGCGCGAACACGCCCTGCGGCTCGGGATCGACCCCACCTTCGAGATCCTCGATGAGGACGAGGCGTGGGCGGAACAGGACGACCTGATCAAGGCGCTCCTGCTCGAGCGGCTGGACGAGGAAGACCCCGCCGCGCAGAGGCTCCTGCGACGCTGGAAGCTCACCGGGTGGCAGCACTCCAAGGGGGCGATCGACCACGTACGGGACGTACTGCGTGACCTCCGCTGGCGGGAACAACGATACACAAAGTGGCTCCGCGGCGACCCGCCGCCGGAGACCGGCGACACGCTCGACCTGTTCCCGCACGAAGGCCCCGGCCTCGACCTGCCCGTGCTGAGGACCCTGTGCAGGGAGAGTGAGGCCAGCGACGAGGAAGCGCTCGCGATCTGCGCGGACCTCGTCGAACTGGGCCTCGAGGCCCGCGCGCGCTGGGACGCATGGCTGGAGGAAGAGAACCGGCGCGATTTCGACAGCCTGGTGCTCGGCGCGGCCGACCTCCTGGCCGGCCCCGCGGGCGAGGCCGCGCTCGCCGCGATCCGCGACCGCTACCGGATCCTCATCATCGACGAGTTTCAGGACACCGACTTCACGCAGCGCGACATCGCCTTCGCGATCGGGCGCGGCGTGGATCGCCCGCAGCTCTTCCTCGTCGGCGACCCGAAGCAGAGCATCTATCGCTTCCGCGGCGCGGATATCTCGGTCTGGAACGCGGTCGCCGACGATTTCGCCGAGAGCGGCGAGATCCTCGACCTCCCGAGGAACTTCCGCAGCGCTCCACCGATCGTCGACTTCGTGAACGTCGTCGGCCGCGTCTCGATGGACGAGACGGGCCGCGCGCTCGCGGAGGAAGAGCTCCCGAGCCGGATCGACTACGCCGAGCTCGTGGCCGGCGTGCCCGACCATGCGCAGACCGGCGTCGAGTGGGTCCGCGCCCAGGGGAACAACGTCGCCGAACGCCGGGAAGCCGAGGCCGTTCGCATCGCGTGCCGGATCCTCGCCTCGGTGGGCCGCGACGAGGTCCGCGACCCCGACAGCGGCGAGCTTCGCCCGCTCGCGTTCCGCGACATCGCCGTCCTCTACCGCGCCCGCACCGGTATCGAGCATGTCGAGACGACGCTCAAGCGCTATGGCATCCCCTACTTCGTTTCCGGGATGGCGCACCTCGGCGAGCGCCAGGAGATCCTCGATGTCCTCAACGCGCTGCGTCTGCTTCAGAACGAGCGCGATGACGTACGGGCCTTCGGCTACCTGCGCTCGCCCTTCGTGGGTCTCCGGGATGAGACGATCGCCCGCATGCACCTGCTCCAGCGGTCCGGGCCGCTGCTCCGCCGCGCGAAGCGGTGGCTCGCGGAAGGGGAGTGGCCCGAAGCTCCGGACCATCCGGAGCTGACCGACATTGAGCGGGGCGCGCTGGCGCAGGGCCTCTCGGTGCTCGACGGCCTGCGGCAGCTCGCGCCGCGGCTCGCGCTGGACGAGATCATCGAGGAGTTGCTGGAGCGGACCGGATATCGTCTCCACGTCCTGCTCATGGAGGGCGCGGAGGAGGTTCTCGCGAACCTGCAGAGCCTCATCCACTTCGCGGAATCCCATCGCGCCAGCGACCTCTCCACCTTCTTCGAAGTGTGGGATCGATCAACGAACCGGGAAATCGGACTTCCGCAGGCCCCGCTGTACTCGAAGGAAGACGATGTCGTCACGCTCTCGACGGTCCACCAGGCGAAGGGGCTGGAGTGGCCGCTCGTCTTCCTGATCCGCGTCGAGCGGAAGCTCTGGACCCCCCGTACGAACGAGTACTGGTCCGATCCCGAACTCGGACCCCTGTTCTGCCTCAAGGCGTCCGACCGGGGGGCGCGGGGCCATCGCATCCTGCGTCGCGAGGAACTCGAAGCGACGGCGGAGGAAGCCCGCCTCCTGTACGTGGCCGCGACGCGGGCCCGGGACCGGCTCGTCCTTGCGGGACCGAAGGAGGGCAAGGGCTACGACCGCTGGCTCGTCGAGGGGGAGGCTCCCGAGCGGGGTGATCCGGCCGCGCGCGCCGCCCCGGAGACGAGCCGACCCCCGACGCTCGCGTGGCTGGACGGATACGAGGTCGCCGAGCCCCCGGCGCTGATCCAGCCGCTCCCCGAGCCGCCGTTGCGCTGGACCCGCTCGGCGACCGAACTCATGCTCCTGGAAGAAGATCCGGAAGAATGGGAGCGCCGGTACAGGCACGGCGCCCTCGCCCCATGGCACTTCGCGCCCGAAACCTCGGCGCAGGAGACGGGACTCCCGGCCCTGGTCCGGGGCCAGATCATCCACGGCGTGCTGGAGCGGCTGGAGGCGGAGGCCGAGATCGCGCGCGTCGTCGAAGAGACCATCGGTTCGCTGGACGAGCCCGAACTCGAGGCCATGCTTCGCCCGGGGAGCGAATACCGCGAGCAACTGGAGGATGAGATCCGCCGCGTGGCGGCGAGCGAGGAGTGGGCCTGGTACACGGAGGGCGACCTCGGACGCGACTACTGGAAGGAACTCACCTTCACCCACCTCGTGGGAGCGCGGGATTGGCGGTTCGGCGCCTTCGACCTGTACCGGCGCCTCCGCGGCTCCGGCGCCGCCCCGGACCACGGCACCCCGCCCTCCTTCCTGGCCGGAGCCCTCGGCCTGAAGGAGGGACTGGACGCCCTCGTCATCGATTTCAAGACGCACGACATCACGGCGCCCCAGGCACCGCACGCGGCGCGCAGCTACCGGATCCAGGCCGACGTGTACCGGGCGGCCGCCTCGAGCATGGCCGGCCGGGTCGCCGTCGGCCTGCACTTCACCCACGCCAACGCGCTCGTCCCCATGCGCAAGAAGCCGGATCCGACCTGACCACCGGTGACGGTTTCCTGGCGTTTGGCGCTCATCGTGAAACGATTCGCAAATCCGTGAAGTGTTTTTGACGCCCAGCGGCCAACTTGCGAGCTTTTCTCCCGCCTCGACACGCGAGTGGCTGTTGCTTCCTCCCGGCCACGCCCCGGAGGAGAGTCTTCGAGGACACCTGGAGTTCGCTTTGAAGTGGGAGGGCGTGAGTTTGGGGGTGCTCTCCGCCCTTTTTGGGAAAATCGACCCTCGCGAGATCGTCCGTATCGTGCGTGACACGCCGACGGGCGCTTACGCTCGCCGCATCTGGTTTCTGTATGAATGGCTGACGGACAAACCTCTGGGCCTCCCTGAAGCCGCAAAAGTGAAGGCCGTTCCGGTGGTGGATCCAAAGCAACAGTTTGCTTCGGCGAGCGGCCCTCTCTCACGACGGCATCGTGTGCGCAACAACCTGCCCGGCACGAACCGGTTCTGTCCGCTCGTCCGGCGGACTCCCGAGCTTGAACGCTATTCGGACATGCGCCTCGGCGAGCAGGCTCAAGATGTCGTTGGTCATACTCAGCCGGATATCATTCGCCGCGCCGCGTCGTTTCTACTCCTCGAGGACAGCCAGGCATCGTTTCAGATCGAAGGCGAGCATCCGACGCCGGCCCGTGGGCTCCGTTGGGGCCAGGCGATCGGCGAGGCCGGCCAGCGAGACCTTGAGGTCGATGAACTGGAGCGCCTTCAGGAACTCGTGATCGGGGACTCGAGATTCGTCGAGCTCGGGCTCCGGACCGAGGGCGGGTGGATCGGCGAGCGCAACCGGGCGACGGGTGATCCGATTCCGGAACATATCAGTGCACGTCCGGATGACCTGGCCGATCTCATGCGAGGAGTGGTCGAGTATGGCCGACGGACGGAACAGGCGGCCGTCGATCCGGTCGTATCGGCGGCCGTTGTGTCGTTCGGGTTCGTATACATCCATCCCTTCGAAGATGGGAACGGCCGCCTTCACCGCTGGCTGATTCATCACGTCTTGGCACGTGCCGGATATAACCCGCCTCATGTCGTGTTCCCCGTGAGCGTCCCCATGCTGAGGCGGATCTCGGAGTACCGTGAGGTGCTTCGCAGCTACTCCTCGCAGGTGCTGCCCCTGATCGAATGGCGCGCGACGAGACGACACAACGTCGAGGTCCTGAACGAGACGGGCGACTTCTACCGGTTCTTCGACGCCACGGCCCACGCGGAGTTTCTGTATGGCTGCGTCGAGGAGACGGTGACACGGGATCTCCCCGAAGAAGTCGAATACCTGGAGCGGTACGACGAGTTCTCGCGGCGCGTCCAGGAGGAAGTGGCGGACATGCCGGACCGGACGATCGACCTGCTGTCCAGGTTCCTGCGGCAGAATCGCGGCACGCTGTCGGAGCGGGCGCGCACCGGCGAGTTCGAGCGACTTACTGCGGATGAGGCGGAGCGGGTCGAGGCGCTCTATGCGAGTTGCTTTTCCGCAGAGGTCTCTTGAGGGACAGATCACCACGGAACAGTCGGAGGTGAACCGATGACCGGGAAGCTGGAACGCTGGTTCAGGCTGTCAGAGCGCGGCTCCGACGTGCGGACGGAGGTGACCGCCGGGGTCACGACCTTCCTGACGATGGTCTACATCGCCTTCGTCAATCCGTCGATCCTCTCCGAGGCCGGCATGCCGTTCGGCCCCGTGTTCGTCGCGACCTGTCTCGCGGCGGCCTTCGCGACGCTCGTGATGGGGCTGTACGCGAACTATCCGATCGCCCTGGCGCCCGGGATGGGGCTGAACGCCTTCTTCACCTACGGCGTCGTACTCGGAATGGGGTACCCTTGGGAGGTCGCGCTCGGGGCTGTATTCCTGTCCGGGACGCTGTTCGTCACGCTGAGCGTGCTCCCGGTTCGGCGCTGGATCATCGACGCGATCCCGCGGGGCCAGAAAATGGCGATCTCGGCCGGCATCGGTCTCTTCCTCGGCGTGATTGCACTGCGGAACGCGGGCATCATCGAGGGAAGTCCGGCCACGCTCGTCACCGTGGGAGAACTGACGTCGGCGCCGGCCATGCTCGCCCTGCTCGGCTTCTGTGCGATCGCGGCGCTCTCCGCGCGGCGGATCCCGGGCGCGGCGATCCTCGGGATGCTCGGCGTGACGGCGCTTGGCCTGATTCTGGGCGTTTCGGAGTGGCACGGGTGGGTGTCCCTGCCCCCGGATCCGACCCCCACGCTGCTCGCGCTGGACATCGGCGCCGCGCTGCAACTGGGCATGATCGCGGTGATCTTCACCTTCCTCATCGTCGACCTCTTCGACACCGCCGGCACGCTGATCGGCGTCGCGCACCAGGCGGACCTCCTCGATGAGGATGGGAGACTGCCGCGCATCCAGCGCGCGCTGATGGCCGACTCGACCGGGACCGTGGCGGGGACGCTGCTCGGGACCTCGTCGGTCACCAGCTACATCGAGAGCGCCGCTGGCGTGAGCGCGGGCGGCCGCACCGGTCTGACCGCCGTCGTCGTGGCCGGCCTCTTCCTCGTCTGTCTGTTCCTCGCGCCGCTCGCCGAATCCGTCCCGTCCTTCGCGACCGCGGCGGCGATTCTCTACGTCGCCTGTCTCATGGCCCGCGCGTTGAAGGATGTGGAGTGGGACGACATCACCGAGTCCGCGGCGGCCGTCGTAACCGCGATCGCCATCCCCCTCACGTACTCTATCGCCGACGGAATCGGACTCGGCTTCATCACGTACGTCGCGATCAAGATCCTGGCCGGCCGCTGGCGCGAGTGTCCGCCGATGCTGGTCCTGGTGGCGCTGGTGTTCGCCGCAAAATTCATCTGGCTGTAACGTCACGACGTGTGAGCGCCCTGGCCCCGATCTTCCTCGACAGAGAGGCTGAATGAATCTCAGCACACGGCTTTCCGCCGGACTGCCCGCCATCGTCCTCCTCCTCGCCGCGCCGGGAGCCGCGGCCGGCCAGACGGAGTTCCAGCTCCAGCTCGGCAAGCTGGTGAATCCCTTCTCGGATACGGGGCACGGGACGACGGTCGTCACCTTCCAGAACGCGTCGCAGTGGTCGTTGGGCGACCACTTCATGTTCTTCGACTACACGGCGGACGGGGGGAACGACGGGTTCAACGAGAAGGACCTGTACGGCGAGTGGTATCCGTCGCTGAGCCTGGGGAAGATCAGCGGGAGCCACGTCGGGTTCGGCCCGATCCGCGACTTCGCCCTGCTCGGTGGCGTGAACTACGGCTCGCAGGCGAAGGTGCTGAAGTACACGCCCGGCCTCCGGGCGTCGTGGGACATTCCGGGGTTCATCTTCCTTAACACGGAATTCGCCCGCATGGTCGACGCCTCGAGCGGTGTGGACAACGGCGGTGCGCCGGCGACGGACGACGGCTGGATGTTCGACGTGAACTGGCTCGCGACGTGGGAGATGCTGGGGCAGACGTTCACGTTCACCGGCCATGCGGAGTACATCAGCGCCGTGACGAACGAGTTCGGCGACGAGGTTCGCGCCTGGATTCTCGCCCAGCCGCAGCTGACCGTGGACGTGGGCCGGATCATGGGCGGCGACGGAGGTCGTCTCATGAGCGGGATCGAATACCAGTACTGGCGCAACAAGCTGGGGACCGACGTGTCGGAGAGCGTGGTCCAGTTT
Organism: Candidatus Palauibacter polyketidifaciens; assembly: GCF_947581785.1. Classification (NCBI taxonomy): domain Bacteria; kingdom Pseudomonadati; phylum Gemmatimonadota; class Gemmatimonadia; order Candidatus Palauibacterales; family Candidatus Palauibacteraceae; genus Candidatus Palauibacter; species Candidatus Palauibacter polyketidifaciens. The sequence continues at coordinate 19,321 of NZ_CANPVO010000046.1, forward strand.
CTCGTCGTGTGGCGGTTGTGAACGCCAGCCCCGCCCCTCGCGTGACGAACCGGCGGCCTGGACGCTGCCTGCTCGCGGGTTCTTTGCTTGCCGCCGCGGCTGCGGCCACGGGAGACATCGGCCGGCTCTCGGCGCAAACGCCGGAGCAGCGCTACTCGGACTGGGTCCGCCCGGGCTTCCGCCCGCAGGAATACGAGTTTCGCCGCAACCGGATCCTCGACGGCCTGCGCGCCACCGGAGGCGGCCTCCTGCTCGTTCCCTCCTCGGACGGGATCACGCACGGCGAGACCTTCCGGCAACTCGAGGACTTCTGGTACCTGACGGGACTGGAAGTCCCACAATCGATGCTCGTCCTCGATGCGCGACGCGACGCTTCAATTCTATTCATGCCGCAGCGCGACCCGCGCTTCGAGAACCCGGGCCGGCCCAACGATTTTCCGGGCCGGCCGCTGCTGGACGACTACCGGATCCGCGGCATCGGCGGCGCCGACGACTACCGCGACATCGCCGAACTCGGCGGCTTTCTCCGCGAACGCGCGGAAGCGGGGGAGGTGCTTCGGGTCAACGCGGGCGCCCCGGGTGAGGTCCCCGACCCGGTCGTCCCCGTCGTCGGGAGTCTCGACCCCATGGCTTCCCTGATCCGGCGACTTCGGGACGACCATCCGGACGCGCGCCTGGTGAACGCCTTCGAGATCGTCGCCCGCCTGCGCATGGTAAAGTCGCCCGCCGAGATCATGCGCATGCGCCGCGCGGCGGACGCCACCATGGCCGGAATCCGGGCCGCTGCCGCCCTCGTTCGGCCGGGGGTCGACGAGCGCACGCTGCAGGGTGAGTTCGAGCGCGCCTGCCGACAGGCGGGCGCCCAGTCCATCCCCTTCACGCCCATCATCAAGTCGGGTCCGAACAGCCTCTGGCCGTGGCGTGTTCTCGCGGCCCACTATGACCGACGCAACCGGCGGCTGGAGGATGGCGACCTCGTCATCTTCGATGTCGGGTGCGAACTGAACGGATACGTGAGCGACGTGGGACGGACCTTCCCGGCGAACGGGGCGTTCACCGACGTCCAGCGGGAGAAGCTCCTCGTGAGCACGCGGGCCGCGGAGGCCGTAATCGCAGCCATCCGTCCGGGCGTCACCCTGCGCGAACTCACGGACGTGGCCTACGATGCGATCCCCGACGAGGAGGAGCCGTACATGCAGACGCCCTCCTTCTTCGGCCACCACATCGGGCTTTCGACGGGAGATCCCGCACTTCTCGACGAACCGCTCGCGCCCGGAATGGTCTTCACCGTCGAGCCGTGGTACTACAACCACGACATCGGCGTCTCGGTGTTCGTGGAAGAGGTCGTCCTCGTCACCGAGGATGGTGCCGAGGTCCTCACCGACGCCCTCCCCCGCGACCCGGACGCCCTGGAGGCGCTCGTCCCCTGAAGGACCCTCGGCGTCAGGCGTAGCGGGCGCTACCCTGGGGGTTCCTCCGTTCCCTCCCGGAGAACGGCGAGGTAGCTGTCGCAGGCGAAGATCTTGCCCCGCTGGCGGCCCGTGATTTCGCTTACGAAGCCCAACTCTTCGAGGGACTGCAGAGCGGCGGCGACCGTCGGACCGGAGAGACTCGTGCGCTCAGCGAGTCCGTTGATGCTGTCGACCGGGCGTTCCACCAGCGCACGGTGTACCCGTAGAGTTGAACTTGCCCGTCGTCTCTCCTGGATCCGGGCACGGTTGTCCGCGACGAGTTCGAGTGCGGATCGGGCGGTCGCGACGGCACCCTCCGCCACCTGGCGCACGCCTTCGAGGAAGAAGCGCAGCCACATCTCCCAGTCTCCCGTGCGACGCATTTCGTTCAGGAGTCGGTAGTAGGTGTCCCGATGCTGTTTGAAGTAGAGGCTGAGATACAGGAGGGGCTCACGCAGAAGCCCTGCATCGCACAACATCAGGGTAATCAACAGGCGCCCCAATCGTCCGTTGCCGTCCTGGAATGGATGGATCGTCTCAAATTATGCCCTCTCGGGACGCCGCTAAGAAAAGAAAACGACGCCTTTTTTCGTTACGCGTCGGCTAACGAAGGAACTTTTCCTTACGCCCCTCCTGCCGCCGGGTTGCACGGCCCGGGTTGCCGGGCGCATGCTGCGACATGAGAACGGTGCGGAGGTCGACCGGTACCGGCTGGAAGGCAGTCATCGGATTGGCGGTGGCGCTGCTTTGCGCCGCCACGGTTGGCTGCACCCGCACCGGGTGGCCGGATCCGCAGCCGGTGGAGTCCGAGGTGCTGGCGGCCGAGCATGAGGAGTGGCGCGAGGGGCGGCGGCGCAGCCTCGCGAACCCCAACGCGGGCGTCATCAGTTGGGACGGGCTCTTCGAACTGCGCGAAGGCGCGAATGCCTTCGGGTCCGATCCGGCGTCGTCCATCGTCCTGCCGGGGGAGGACGCGCCGCCCCTGGCCGGAACGCTGTACCTCGAGGATGGGGCCGTGCGGCTCGTCCCCGAAGCCGGGAGCGGTCTGCATCTGAGAGAGCCGGTTTCCGGCGCGGCCGGCGACGCCGTCACGGAACCGATGCCGCTGCCGGACGACCGGAGCGAGGGGACGATCCGCCTGGGGCTGGGGTCGCTCGGGATGCGGGTCCACGCGGAGCCGGGAACCGAGAGGCTGTGGCTCCGGGTCTGGGATACGGACGCCCCGCGCCTCGCTGCCTTCGAGCTTCCCGAGTACTTCCCGATCACGAACGAATGGCGCGTGACGGCACGGTTCGAACCCTATGCGGAGCCGCGCACGGTCACGCTGGGGGATGTGCGGGGCGGTACGCTCGAGAACACGGCGCCGGGGGACCTTGTCTTCCGCGTGAACGACGCCGAACACCGCCTCATGGCCTTCGCCGGCGCGTCGAGCCGCTCCTACTTCATCAGCCTGTGGGACTCGACCGCGGTAACCGACACCTACCAGGCGGGCCGCTACATGCGCGCGCCCTTCCCGGACGACGACGGCTGGACGACGATCGACTTCAACCGGGCCTACAATGCCCCGTGCGCCTTCACGCCCTACTCGGTGTGCAGCCTCCCACCGCGCGAGAACTACCTCCGCTTCGCCGTCACCGCCGGAGAAAAGCGGCCGTAATCGACGACGCTATAAGCGGCAATATTTGGCTGTTTATCTTCCATCGAGGTCTGTAAAATGCCATATATGGCCTCTTGACGTATCGACCATCCGGCGACAATATGGGGCATGGCGGACGAAACTCTGACTTCCCGGGCGCTGCGGATCGAACTGGGGCGTCGCCTTGCGAAGCTGCGCCTTGCGAGAAACGTGACACAGCGGACGCTGGCCGAAGATGCCGGAATAGGACTGCGTACGCTTCGCCGTATCGAGGCCGGACAGTCGTGCGGTGTGGACAGCCTGCTGCGCGTCGCGATTGCGCTTGACTTGGGGGAGGGTCTGCTGAACGCGGTGCCGCCGCGGGAGGTTCGACCCATCGAACGCGTGGACTCGGGCGGCAAGGAACGGCAGCGCGCGCGCCCTCGGAAGGGTGCGTCGCCCGACGATCCCTGGTCGTGGGCCGAAGATCCGAATGACTGACGCCAGCGTGAACCTGTGGGGTCGCCGAATCGGCGCGGTGTCCTGGGATGCGGGGCGGCAAGTCGGCGTGTTCCAGTACGATCCCGCCTTCCTGTCGGCCGGCATCGAGGTCTCTCCGATGGCGATGCCCGTGCGGGAGACTCCGTATGCCTTCCCGGCACTCGGGGAGGCGTTCAGGGGATTGCCCGGCCTGCTCGCGGATGCGTTGCCGGACCGTTTCGGCCACCGGCTGATCGATGTCTGGCTGGCGGAGACCGGGCGCCGCCCCGAGGAGTTCAGTCCAGTGGACCGCCTTTGCTACATCGGCGGGCGCGGCCTCGGGGCGCTGGAGTTCGAACCGGCGCTGCGTAGCGGCGACGGGGGCGAGGTTGAGATCGCCCAACTCGTCGATCTCGCCAATCGGGTTCTCGACGAACGGGGACGGCTGTCGGGCAGGCTCGATGGCGAAGACGATGGCGGAGCGCTCCAGGACATCCTCAGCGTGGGAACCTCCGCGGGCGGCGCACGGGCGAAAGCGGTGCTTGCGTGGAATCCGGCTACGGGCGAGTTCCGGTCCGGTCAGGTCGACGCGGAGGTCGGCTTCGAGAACTGGATCCTCAAGTTCGACGGCGTCTCCAACAACCGGGACCGGGAACTGGCCGACCCGCTCGGTTACGGGCGGATCGAGTACGCGTATCACCTGATGGCGCGCGAAGCCGGGATCGAGATGGCGGAGTGCCGTCTGCATCATGAAGGCGACCGGAGCCACTTCATGACGCGGCGGTTCGATCGCGACGCGAAGGGACGGAAGATCCACATGCAGTCGCTCGCGGCGCTGCGCCACTTCGACTACAACCTGCCGGGCGCGTATGCCTACGAGCAGGCGGTGGAGACGATCCGGAGGCTTGGGCTCGGCATGGCGGTCGTCGAGGAGCAGTACCGCCGGGCGGTGTTCAACGTCATCGCGCGGAATCAGGACGATCACGTGAAGAACATCGCGTTCCTGATGAGCCGCAGCGGGATGTGGCGACTGTCGCCGGCGTATGACATCGCGTACGCCTACAACCCGCAGGGGAGATGGACAGGCCGGCACCAGATGAGCATGGCCGGCAAGCGCGACGGTTTCGAACGCGCCGACCTGCTGAAGTTCGCGGAGACTTCCGGACTCAGGATTCCGACGGCGGGCCGCGTCGTCGACCAAGTACTAGCCGCGGTCGGGAGTTGGCCGCGTTTCGCATCCCAAGCGGGCGTCGAGGAAAGGGATGCCGGGCGGATCGCGAAGACGCATCGCCCCGACCTGAGGTGACCGCTCAGGCCGAGGGGAGTTCCTTTTGCATCTCCTCGGCGGACATGAGGGAGAGGGCGCAGAAGGTGAGCGTCCCGTTCGCGCAGCCGCCGCTGACGATGGTCGGCGCGCCCACGACGAAGAGGTTCTCGTGGTCGTGGGTGCGACCCCGGCGGTCCACCACGCTCGTGGACGGATCGTCGCCCATCCGGCATCCGCCGCCCGGGTGCTCCCACAACTCGGACGGCTGCCCGATGCTTCTCATGGAGCCCCCGGCGGCGCGCGCCAACTCCTCGAAACGTCCCGAGATCGTCCCGACCGTGTGGTCCTCGAGGTCGATGCTCTCCTGCGCCGGGCGGTAGTCGATCCGGGGCATCGGGTCGCCCAGCTCGTTCGTCTTTCCGGCGTCGAGCGTGAGGCGGCTCTCGCGGTCCGGGAGCAGGTCGTAGTAGGCGCGGACGCGCGCGGTGGACTCGGACTCCGTGCGGGCCCTCCAGTCCGCCATGATTTCGTCGCCCCACAGGAGCTGTCCGTCTTCGTCCCTGAGTTTCGCGGTGCGGCCGACGTTCGACTCCCACAGGCGGAGGTCATGGCGCACGTAGCGGTCCAGGGGTCCCGGACTCGCGAAACGGCGGGACAGGAGGCTGTTGTAGACGAACATGCCGGGATAGAGCCGCATCGGCAGGTTGATGAAGCCGCTGAGGTACCAGTGCCCCGTCATGTACCGTCCCACGTTTCCCGCGCGGTTGGCGAGGCCGTCCGGGAAGCGGCTGTTCGCCGAGAGCAGGAGCAGGTGGGAGCTCCAGGCGTGCCCGGAGGCGATCACGAAGGTGCCCGCGCGAAACTCGACGGGCTCATCGGGCGCGTCCCGGTCGACGGCTTCCGCGACCGCGATCCGATCCGAACCCGGCTCCAGGCTCAGGCGCCGGACGAGCGTGCGCGTGACGAGGTCGATGCGCCCGTCCGCCAGCAGTCGGTCGAAGGCGAAATCGGGCGTGTACTTGGCGCCCGTCGGACAGACGGAGCAGGTGTCGCACCGCCGGCAGACGTTCCGCCCCTGCCAGGGCTCCGTGTTGCGGGCCCAGGGCTGCGTCCAGAAGGGGATGTCCGTCTTCTCGGTCCACTCCCGCATGCGTTCGAGGCTGTACGACAGGGGCAGCGGGGGCATGGGGTAGGGCTTCGAGCGCGGGTCGTACTCCGGCGGACCCTGTTCGCCCGCCACGCCGATGCGCTCCTCCGCCTCCTGGTAGTACGGCTCGATGTCGTCGAAGGAGATGGGCCAGTCGGACGCGACGCCGTACAGCGACCGCAGACGGAAGTCCTCCGGCGAAAAGCGCGGGACCGCGCCGCCCCAGTGCATCGCCGCGCCGCCCACGAGCATGGAATTGTACATGGCGCCCGTGCCCGTCTGGCCGCGGATATGGTCGTTGGGCCAGGGATTCTCACCGTAGGCCAGCATCCGCGCCCGGGTGTCGGACCGTTCCTCGAGAGCCGCCGTCCGTCCGCCGGCCTCGACCACGGTGATCGAGGCGCCGGTGCGCTCGGCGAGCCGTTCGGCCACCATCGCGGCCGTGATCCCGCCGCCGATGATGCAGACGTCGCTCTCGACGACGCGCCTCGCCGCCCGCCCACCCGCGGGGCTGCGTGGGCGGCTCACGGCGCGGCTCCCAGCGGCGCGGGTTCGTCCTCGGCCCCCTCGATCGAGCGGCAGAGTTCCCTCCGAATGGACCGCCCGTAGCAAATGTCCGTCGCGATCGCGGAGCCGAAGAAATGGGCCGCCAGGGCCAGCGCCACGTGGTCCGCGTTCTCGGGCGCCCCCAGGTCGGGCCCGGTGTCCGCGAGCGGACGCGCGAGGAGTTCCCGCCGACCGGATACTCCTAGGTCGGAGAGGGACACGCCGTGGCGGCTCTCACACTCCTTCTCGATGCCGTCGAGTTGCGCCACCCATCCCGGGCGGGGATCCGGCCCCGAATACCGGATCTCGGGTACCAGGTACGCGTGGCTCAGTTCGGCGACGGGCTCCAGCGCCTCGGACCAGCGCTCGAAGGCGCGCACGGCGCGTTCGCGACCGTCCTCCCCCAGTTCGTCCGGGAGGACGGCTTCGGCGACGGCCCGGAGGGTCTCGGTGGGGAGGGGGACCGGGGTGGCGCCGTCGGCGCGGGAGAGCGCGTCTCCGCCGGTCTCGGCCGCTCGCGCGCCAGCGGCTTCGGGAGCGCAGCCCGTCAGGGAGACGGCGGCCACCGTCGCGGCAGACTGCTTCAGGAACGTCCTGCGAGACTCGGCCATGGCCACCGGCCTTCCGGAAGTTGAGCTAATCGAGTCCTCAAGTGAGCGTAGGTGCCAGGCTTGAAGCGTCGCAACCCCGACCGGCCTCGACCGAAGCGGGGTGCTACGAAACTGGCGAGCGGAGCGCGGGCGCCCCATCCTTCACCACCCGGGACACCGCTGTGTCCCGCTTGTGTCGAGGGGCCGTAGCTCAGTTGGGAGAGCGCCTGCTTTGCAAGCAGGAGGTCGTCGGTTCGAATCCGATCGGCTCCATTGGACTTACGCGATTCGGGATGACCGAATTCCCGCCATTATTCCCGCTGAACTGGTCATGAGCGGGCTATCCGGCGGTCCTCGCCGGCCTTCGCGAGCTGGTCCTGATCGGCTGTCTGGTAGCGACGGAGCACCGTTCGGGCGGTCTTCCAGCCCCCGAGTTCGCAGAGGATCTTGAGCGGCTGGTCAATGAGGTCGGAGGCGAACTTCCGCCTCAGGGAGTGCCACCCGCACCCGCGCCTCCTCCAGCACTTGAAGCACCTCGGCCGTCACCGGTGTCCGGTGCTCGTAGCCTGTCTTCTCATGCTCGCCCCGCCACCGGATGGTCTCGTGCTCCATGTCGACGTCCGACCACCGCAGTTGACTGATGGCGCCGATGCGGTGTCCCGTCTCGTGAGCGATCACCAGGGCCACTCGAAGCGCCAGTCAGTTTGCCGGTTGTGATGTCGCCGCACGCGGTCGCCGCGAGCGCTGAGGCGATCAGTGCGACGGAGGCCAGTCTCATCCGGCGCCTCATTGGGGGTCAGCCACGCCTCTTTCGGTTGCAGCCACGGGGCTTGTATGCGTTGGTGTAGCGCTCCAGAAGGTCGGCCTGTTCGTTGAGGCGGTTCGTCGCGCTTGAGTTGCGATGGCAATGGAAGGGAGTCGCGCCCTTCCAGGTGCAGGTCTTCGGACTCACTGGGCTCCTCCGCTTGTCGTTGGGCGCTGCGGGTCTTCGGTACGCTCCTCCACCCGCGCCATCCGCTCGCGGAGGTCGCCGATGTCCCTCAGGGCCTTGAGTTGGAGCGGCCAGGATTACAATCCCCTTTCGTTTGCGCTGGCTGCATGTGAAGGACCGATGGGGCCAGTTGGTCCACCGGGACCGCATCTAGATTGATCGTCGGAGAACCGGCTTCTTCATTCCCGTTACCGCTCGTGATGTTCTTCGTAGTGCTTGCCGAGCCAGTCCTCGCCGTAGTCGTTGCCGGGATCGCGCATGATGCTGTGCACATGGTTCGCGGCGTTCCCGCCGACTCCTTCCTCGACGATGTACTCGATCAGGACCGAGGGGCCGTGGACCCGGTAGTAGTAGCGTGCCGTCCGGTCATCCGTCGGACCGATCCAGGCGAAATGAAGCGCATCCAGACCATCGGCGCGGATCTTATCGAGCTGCGCGTCGGCTGCGGCGTCGTCCGCGTTGGCCGCGTATTCCTGCACCAGTTCCCACATCAGCGTCCGTTGCACCTCATTCAACGAGGACGCTCGTAGCCCGGAGAACTCGCTCAGGCTTCCCTTGCGGCCCGGGCCGGTCAGCACGTCAAACGGGATTTCGCCACCGAGTACCGCGACCGCCCGCTGCTCCGCGCTCAAGGCCTGCAACAGCCGCCACCCGCGTTCGCCCTCGTTGGCGAGCACCCTCCAGCCCGCCTCGAGGCCGCGCTCGATCTCGTGCGGCTCGGCGCCGAGGAACAGCGGTGTGAACGCGATCCTGTCGCCAACCACGGTGAAGCTGGCCGCCATGTGGTGCCCGTTGATCAACCAGCCCCAGGCCGGGTCGCCGGGCTGCCCGAAGACCGCGATCCAGTAGTTGGCCGACGTCCAGCTTTCGAGCAGGCGTTCCGGGACCCGCTCTTCACCGCTCTCTACGGCCGCCGATGCTTCCTCGTGGAGCACCTCGTCCAGCCGGATCACGCCGGCGATCTTCTGATACCCCTGACTGCTCGTCGACGCGCGCAGCAGATGGTGCAGCCGGCGCCGCTGCTCATCGGTCAGGTCCCCCAACCGCGCGCCGGACCGGGTGACGATCGACGCCGGAAGGTTGCTCCAGCGAGTGCGTTCCGCATCGGCGTCGAAGGCGAACTCGGCCGCCTCCCGCTGCTCCGGGGAGAGGGCGGCGAGGAAGTTGCGCGCGGCGTCGGCCATGCGCTCCGGCGACATGCCCGTCGCGGCGGAAGGCGCATCGGAAGATGGTGGATCGGGAAGCGCCGGCCTCCCCTCGGCGGCGTCGCCGCGGCAGCCGCCGAGTGCCAGACCGGCGACGAGAGCGAGCGGGCCGACGGCCATTACGGAACCTGCTTGCGTGCGCTTCATGAGTTCCTCTTTCGTTCATTCCCTGCGGTTCACGTCCGAATTCGGGTCAACCGAAGAATCTGCGCCCTCTGTTGGATCCCATGCGCGGATTGACCACATTGTTGAAGACCGAGCCGAAAGTGAAGCTGAACCCGACATCCAGGTTGTACTCGAAGTCGGTTCCCAGCTGGCGACGCCGCAGGAGGATATCTTCGTCGGAAGTATTTTCCCGGCTCACGTAGATCTGGTCTTTCACCCGGGCTACACCTCCACGCACGTTGAGGTTCAGGCCCCTCACGAGCCGGTATTCCACGCGCGCGAACAGGTCGATCCGATGCAGCGAGGGGTCGTGGACGAAGCTCGAGGCTTCGAGCGAGCCGTTGATCTCACCCCAGGGTTGTTGAAACGCGGCCGACACCTCCATGCGCTGTTCCGGGTGCGTTTCCCCGGTCTTTCCGAAGAGTGTCACCTCCTCGTAGTCGAAGGACGCAAGGCCCAGCGAGTACAGGAACGTGATCTGTCTTCGCGTCGACTCGGCGTAGGGGAAGATGCTGTACTGCAGCGCCGGGGCCGCCCGAAGGGTCAGGTCCTGATTGACTCTCGTCGATGTGAGGGCCGACGCGCGGGCGCCGGCGGACCAGTGCGGCCCGAGACTCCAAACGATGAGGCCTTCGTGGTTGACATTGCGTGACCTGCTTTCCAGCACCTCGCCGTCGTTCAACTCGAACTCCTCCCTCTCGAACCAGGCGAACGAACTGACGTCGATCTTCAGGTCTTCGGTCGTGCGGCCTGCGGAGAACAACCCGTCGAAGGCCCGCGAGGTCTGGCGGCTCTCACCGTCGATCTCGGCGCCGGCCCGAACGCGAAACACCCACTGCTTCCAGGGATCTGTCGCAGCCGCTTCCTGCTGTGGGGTTTGCGCCGCCTCCGGGTATCGGATGTCCAGCAGAGGAGCGGCGGACGTGTGCGCGACGTGCCGGACGAGACCCAGCTTGAACGTCTGCGTCAGACCGGCTCGAACCTCGTCTTCCGAGTCGCTATCCTGCGAGAAGAAGCGCAGGGTGTCCTGTTGTTCGGCTCGCTCCTCGATCCCCATGAAATACATCTCGTAGGCTTCGCCGCCCGCGGTTTCCTGCGATGTGACCAGCACGTGGAGTTGCGCATCCACCCGGTCCCGAACGTAGTTCACGAACGAGACTTCGCGACGGAAGTGATCGAAGTCGCACATCCACGACTCGCAGTCCAGGAAGACGCGCAGGAGTGCGTCCTCCGGACCAGCCTCGGGCGTCTGTCCCTGCGCGCTTCCCGTCGACGGCGTCAGGGACACCGCCAAGACCGCCAACAGCAAGGCGTTGGCTCGTAGAGTTCCCGTGAGACGTGGGCTCATCGGGTCCTCCGGGATCCGCGGCGCCTGCTACGACGGCCATCGGGCCGGGCGGCGGCGGGATCGGTGAGATCGAGACCCAGGTCGAAGGTCGCGGCGTAGCCGCTGCCGTTCTCGCGTACGCTGGCCATCAGGCTCTCGCCGCCGTCGCGGTAGATCCCGTCGTCGGCGTTGGTCGTCCTGCGCCGTCCCCGCGCCGCATAGGGCGCCAGCGCGTGCACCTGGTCGGTGAGCGCGTCGTCGAAGTAGAGCTGCGACGTGAACTCGTACGGCTGTCCCGCGACATCGGTGCGCACCTTGAAGTGCACGTGGACGGTTCGCCCGGGGTACCAGCCCGGATAAATCGTGGTAAAGCGGACGACTCCGTCGTCGTCCGTTCGCCGGTAACCCCGCAGGAACGTCCGTTCGCCCGTCCCGGCGGGGAAATCGTCGTCCGAGACGCCGGAGTACACGCCGGCGGCGTCGCACTGCCACACGTCGATCAGCGCGCCCGGCAGCGGCGAGCAGGCGCCGTCGGAGATTTGCGACAGGTTGAACGTGAGCGTGAGCGGCACGCCCTCGCTGACCGCACCGGTCGACGGATCGAGCCTGATATCGGAGCGGTCGAGCCGCGCGTCGACGAAGAAGGGTCCTTCGGTCTGTTCGGGCCTCGCCACGCAGGCCGGCAGGGCGCGAGCGGTCCCGTCCGCTTCGGCGGCCATAGCCACGTCCGCGCCCCTCCCGAGAACCCAGCGGCCGGCGGCCAGGGCCCCGCCGCCCACGCCGAGAGCGGCGAGAACCTCGCGCCGCGTCAGCAGCCGTCCCAATTCAATGTCGTCGTGTTTCATGCCATACCTCCAGCGCCTGGATCCGTTTCAAGGGCCTGACGTTTGCCAGGGCGCGGAAGCATAGGGGCTCGGGGAGGCGTAGAGGTGGAGTCCGGGTCCGGAAGTGGTCAGAGAAATGTCAAGCCCGGTCCGGCGGGCCAATCTGGTTCGCTTTGCGAGGAGGCGCCTGAGGAATCGGAGCTAGCTTCGCAGCCTGTAACCGTATCGGTGGACCGTCAGGATGTGACGGGGCTCGCGTGGCTGCTCTTCGAGCTTTCGACGAAGCTCGGCGATGTGTGTGTCGACTGTCCGGCTCAGGATCGACGCCGGGTAGCCCCATACTTCCTTCATGAGCTGGATCCGGGTCGCCACCGCGCCGCGGCGTCTGACCAGCGCAACCAGAAGGTCGAACTCCTTGGGCGTGAGGCGTACCTCCCGGCCGTCACGCAGCACCGACCGTTGCTCGAGGCGAACCTCAACCTTTCCGAAGGTCTCCACCCGAAGTGGCTGCTCGTCCTTTCCGACTCTTCTGAGAATCGCGGATACGCGCGCCAGGAGCTCCAGGACTCCGAAGGGCTTGGTGACGTAGTCATCGGCCCCGAGGCGAAACCCCATGACCTTGTCGGCCTCCTCCCCCTGGGCGGAGAGGATCAGGACCGGAACGCTGAGGCCCTCGTCGCGAAGCGAGCGGAGGACCTGGTAACCGTTCATCTGCGGCAGCATGAGGTCCAGGACCACGAGATCGGGCTCCCAAGACAACGCGGCCTCCAAGCCTCGAGCGCCGTCCTCCGCCACATCGACCACATGGCCATCGATCTCCAGGTTGTTTCGAAGACCGTAGGCCAGCTGCGCGTTGTCCTCCACGATCAGAATCCGCGCCATCTCAGGCCTCCGTCGACCTGTTGGCAAGCGGCAGTTCGATGACGAACCGGGCGCCGGTCTCGGAGGTTCTCCTACTTTCTTCGACGCGCACCGTCCCTCCCTGAGCCTCGATGACCTCGCGAACCACCGCGAGGCCGATGCCCGAGCCGGCGGTCGCGGAGGCGCGATCGCGGTCGAGTCTCACGTAAGCCTCCCAAATCCGATCCCCCTGTCCAGGGGGGACGCCAGGCCCTTCATCCTCAACCCAGACCGTCGCGAAACCGGCCCGGGCCCCTGATCGCACGCCGAACTCAACTACCTGGCCGGCCGGACCGTACTTGACCGCGTTGTCGAGCAGGTTGAGCACGGCCTGGCGTGTCGCTTCGACGTCCGTCACGCACACGATGCCGGTCTCGATGCGCCGCTCGACGGTGACGTCGGCGACACGCGCGAGCGGCTCGAAGCTCTCGGCGACACGCTCGACCAGGGCGCCGAGATCCGCTTCGACGGGATTCAGGTTCAGCGCGTCCCGCTCGCCCCTGGAAAAGAGCAGAACGTTCTCCACTTGGTGCGCGAGCCGGTCGGCCTCGTCCACGATGATCTCCGCCGCCCGCGACCGCTCCGCTTCATCCCTCACCCGACCGAGCACCAGCGTCTCGCCAAACATGCGTATCTGGGTCAGGGGTGTGCGGAGCTGATGGGACACGCTCGATACAAAGTCTTCTCGCAGAGTGGCCAGTTCCGCCTCTCGGCGGAGTTGCCATAGGGCCGTGGCGAGCAGGCCGCACGTCAGAACCAGCAGCGCGACGATATACGGCATGCGCAGCTGCGGAACGCCGCCGCTGACGAGCTGATCGATGGCCTCTGCCCGCACACCCAGTTCCAGCACCATCCCGCCGAAGCTCTCGTCCAAGTCGTACCGCACCGCGATCCCGGACAATGAATCACCGGCGGATTCGTATACGACTTCGCCGTATGGCCCTCGGACGCGGGCGAGAAAAATATCCTCGTTCGCCCGCCCGCCCGAGATGGCCTCCGGGAGCAGGGGCTCCTCACGGAACGCCCTGTCGAGAGCCGGGCGGAATGCGGTCGGCGACAGAATCATGCCTCGTACCGTGTAGTCTCCCCGCCCTTCGTAGGAGAGACCGTGCACCATCACGCGGCTCCCTCCCGCTGCGAACAGCACGCGCACGTCGAAGTCGTCCGGGTTCCGCCGGGTGTGCTCCCGCACCTCGCCCACCGCCCAAGCCACCTCGGCGGAATCCGCCTCCCCGGCCACGGAGAGTTCGCCACCGCGAGGGTCGAGACGGAAGAACAGCGCCGCCTGGTCCATGGCATCCCACCGCCGGGCTCTCGCCGCCTCACGCACGCGGCCCAGAGTCAGGGGACGATTGCCGCGGCGGCCCTCGCTAGACTCGATGACCGCGAGGCCCTCTTCCAGGAGTTCGAGCCCCACTTCGCCACGAGCCTCGAAAGCGAAGTTCGAGGCGGCGAACAGCGCCTGATCGCGAACGCTTTCCTCGGCCAGCCGCACGCTCGAGCGACTGGCGTCCCAAGCCTCATAGGCGAGAACGGCGGTCAGGACCCCGGTGCACCCGAGGAGCGTGAGTGTCCAGCGTGGACGGCTCGTCTTACGATGTCTGCCCATGTCGTGGAGTATCGCTAGTACGGCGTCTGATCCCAAATCTAAGGTGTTCTTCGGGGGATCGGCGCGCGCCACCACGACGGAGGCTGGCGGGTGGACGGGCGGGGCCGCCTAGCGGCTCGGCTACGCTCCAAGCTCTTGGCGAGGCCCTGCTAATGGTCAACGATTTGATCGGCATGCACACGAGAAGCCATGAGTTGCGTCAAGGCGTCCGTGAACAAGCCGACCTTCTTACGTCTGAGCCGTCTTCCAGCCTCCGAGTTCGCAAAGCACCTTGAGCGGTTGGTTCATGAGATTCGAGGCGAGGGTCCTTCGGCGCGGGCAGCAGGGGAATGTCCCCGGTGCCGTGGTTCCGCTTCCGATTCGAGGAGAAGCCTGCCCTCCTCGTCCGAAAGAAGTCCGATGTCAGTGCGTGACGATGAATTGAGAGGCCGTACGTCTTCCGGAGTTCCGCCGCGGCCCGCCGGTACCATGCGGTGGAGCATCAGGGTGAGCGAGGGGATCCTCGTACGGCCTCCAGCGACAGGATCCGCCGCGCGAGTTCGGTCTGGCCCTTGATCCCCAGCTTGCGATAGGCGTGCTTCAGGTGTACCCGCACGGTACCCTCCGCCACGCCCAGAGTCTGCGAGATCTCGGCCGCGGAGCGGCCGGCGGCCAGCGCCACCGCCACACGGCTCTCCGTGGGCGTCAGGCCCAGGACCGTGGCCGCCAACGCCGGATCTATACGGGATCGACTCGCGGGGTCTACGATGAGCACCAGCACGCCGACCTTCCATGCCCGATAGTCCGCACGCATTCCGCCGACGGGATGGACTTCGACGACCAGCGGCGTTCCCGTGTCCGGGCGCGTGATCTTCATCGAGCCTCCGGCGCCCTGTGTGCCGTACGGGGGCAGGGCGGCCGCCAGCAGACGCTGTAGCCGGTCGTCTTCCGCCGGCAGCTCGGCGGTCAGCGAACCCTTCCTGTCGCGGAGCCCATCGCCTTTCAGCAGGAGGGCCCGGGCCTGGTCGTTCGCCTCCCGAATCCGTCCGCGACGGTCGAGCTGGACGATCCCCGGCCGTCTGTTGTCCAGCAGATCGGCAAGCGATGCACCCAGCGCCTCGGTGTCCATCATCAGGCGCCGGACGCGCGCGAAGTGGCGCATATGGGGCGCCAGGCGCTTGATGTCCCGGATCTGGTCGTATCCCCAGCCTCCGGATTTCATGGAGTCGGCAAAGGACCACACGATTCCGCACCCGTCGAGTCCGTCGAGCACCATGAAGAGGCCGTTCTGCGATCGGGTGGTGCGCCGAAAGTCGTTGTACACGGGCGAGGTCTTTTTCTCTTCGTCCGTGTAGAGATCCGGCTTGTGGGCCAGTTCGTCGGGACGAAGCGTGCCGAGCCGCAGCAGCGCCTCATCCTGGCCCCAATAGCGGCCGAAATACAGCTCTTCCCAGTCCCTGCGACGCTGCCGGCCGGAGAACGACCGTGCGAGGAAGACCTCGGGATCGCTCCCCGGACGCAGTTCGCCGTACCCCAGGCTGTGGCCGCTCGCCCGGATCAGGGAGTTGACGGAGGCGGCGGCCGAGACCCACGTGGCATCGCCCAGCGCCGCCCGGTGCAGCAACGCCAACGTCCGCTCGAACCTGTCCTGCGCGATCATGCTGTTTCTGCCGCCAGCCCTGTTTCGTGTGTGTCCCGGAGATCGTGGCCTCAAATCATGTGATACGACCATTCAGGCAAGCGCCAGCGTCCTACCTCAAATGGGGTAGTTGACGGGCGAGTCGTATGACAGTCCGCAATCTTGACGCGACATGCGGACGCGGCTGCACGTGCGGGGCGCGGAACTTGCTCGGCAACGGGTGTATTGGTGCGGTGTCGGCCGAGGGACGGATAGAGTCTCTTGCGCGACATCGCCTGTACCGTGAAGGGAGTTGGGAGAGCAACATGCCTCGACGAGCCGTTCGTGAGACCATCTCGCGAGTAAACCGGCAACGATGGCGCAGCGTGGGCGCACGCGCCGTCGGCATTGGAGAGAGGGCAACGAGCGGAGCAACCTACAACCCTTTGTCGCCGAGCGTGATCCAGGACCCCTATCGGACCTATGCCAGGCTTCGCAGGCGCAGCCCCGTGCATCGGAGCGCCATTCTGGGCAGCTGGCTGTTGACCCGCTACGAGGATGTGCTCGAGGCGGCAAAGGACCACGAGCGCTTTTCCAACAACCCGAGATGGCGCGAAGCGACGCGAAGCGTGCTCCCGCCGGCCCCGGACGACTACAGCATCCTGCTCGTGGATCCGCCCGAACACACGCGGCTGCGCAGGTGCGCCGCGAAGGCCTTCACGAGTGCGCGCCTGCGGACACTGGACGAGACCATCGCGCGCGTTGCGGCCGAACTCGTGGAGGGGGCGGCTGGACGGCGGACGATCGACTGGATCGCCGAAGTGGCGGAGCCGCTTGCCATGCGGGTGATGCTGGCGATGTTGGGGCTCCCCGAGAAGGACCACCGCCGATGGGAGGTATGGTCACGGAGGCGTGCCCGGCTCCTCGAGATGATCGCGACGCGCCGCGAGCGCAAAGCCGCGCACATCGCGGGGTCGGAGATCCGGCGCTACTTCACGGCCCTGCTACGTCAGCGGACGCAATCGAGCGAGGACGACGCCGTCAGCACGCTGGCCAGGCTGGCTGCTGCGGGCGACGGGATCAGCATGACCGAAGCCTCCGACATGTTGAGCGTGCTGATGATCGCCGGCAACGAAACCACGACCCACCTCATCGGCAACGGCATGCTCGCCCTCGTGCGCGATCGGGAACAAATGCAACGCCTGCGCGAAGAACCGAAGCGGACGCGCGCCGCGATCAACGAGATGCTGCGCTTCGACAGCCCGGTGCAGACGGACTTCCGGGTCGCAAAGGCGGACGTCGTGGTTCGTGGACGGACGATCAGGGCGGGCGATGGCGTGATCCTGCTCACCGGATCGGCGAACCGGGACGGGGCGGCGTTCGAGAATCCCGACACCTTCGACATTACCCGCACGGGTCCAAAGCACGCGGCGTTCGGACACGGGGTCCACCGGTGTATCGGCGCCGAACTCGCGCGCATGGAGGCAAGCGCGATCTTCACCGAGGCGCTACGCAAGCTTGGTACGATTGAACTCGCCTCGGGCAGCCCGCGCTACCGTAAATCAACGGTGATCCGCGGACTCGCCGCGCTCCCTCTGCGAGTCGCAGCGTGAAGTCACGTCTTAACGTCGCATCCGGGCTGCTCGGCCAGCGCATCCACAGCCCAGGACGGCGGCTCGACGTCGATTCGGCGGGCGGCTTCCACGACGCAACGGGGGCAGGCCTTCAAGGGCTGGGTGCGACTGGAGCCCACGGAGCCGGGCGTCGGAGGTGGCTTCACGGTGAACGCCGTGCATCGGGGCCTGGCGCAGGTGTTTCCCCATTTCCCGGGCACGCTGCCTAGCCTGACCCTTCCGGCAACACCCTGCCGGAAGCGGCGAAGGTCTTCTGAATCAACGGTTGCATGCGGACAGGCTCCGCCAGTCGCCGAAGCCGCGCAATTGCTCAAATGAGGTAATCCGGATCCGTGGACGCCGCGCAGACGGCGAAACTGCATCCCGAGGCCGCCGCGATGACCGCGCTCATGAGGTTGAACCCACAGCTCGAATAGAAACATTCGGTCCCGGGCGTCGCCCTCGGACCACACGACGAGGCGGACCACACGACGAGGCGCTCCACCCGAAACCGAGATGGAAAGCCCGGGGATGGCCCCGCGTGCCGTCTTCTCAACGCGCTTCCAGACGATCCGAGAGGAGCGCCCCCGGTGACGTCAGTTCACCGTCGGCGGCAGACGCTTCACGACCACAATCTCGATGTCGAGTTCGTCCCGTTCGATGAAGGCCGCGAGCCCAGCGGGTCCGAACGCGGCCGGGATCGTCGCTTCCCGAGGATAGCTGCCGACGTAACGCCCGTCCGCTTCGAGGACATCGAGGGGGCCGCCTTCGTGGGGTTGGTCGCCGCGGCGGCGGACCCAGATACGACCGTTCCAGGTCGTACGCAGTCCCCGGACCACCGGCACCTCTTCAAAGAACTCCTGCGACTCGATCATCTCCACCCATCGATCGCCGCTGCCTCCCCCCGTCACTGTCACTCCCCCAGGGGTCCGCGTGATGGAACTTCGACCCATTTCGCTGAGTCGACGGTCCCTGTCGGCTCGTTCCATGCGTTCGGTCACGGGTTCGGGCACGAACGGCCGCCTGAGGATGTGTGAGACTCCGCTTTCCCGGCCCGCGATCTTGATCTCGTAGGCGGAGGAATCCGAGAAGGCGACTCTCGCGCCGGGCAGCGTGCCCACCCAGAGCTCCGGCTCGAAAGCGCGACGCTCGTTTTCCTCTCCGCGTGGAGGCATCCAGGCCTCCATGATCGTGTCCCGCGCCACCTCCTCTCCCGCGAGGCCGAGGCGCACGATCGGACGCGTGGGAGGACCGGGCCCCCTTTCCGGAGCTCCAATGTACGAGGCGCCAGCCAGTCGGGTGCCCACGACAACCGACTCGCCGCCGCGCTCGGGCCACATCCACGGGACTCGGGCCACGCTGGCGTCACCGCCGAAGCGAACGTGCCGTTCGTACTCACCATGTTCGTCAAAGATCAGGTAGGCGCGATGGCGGGCGTCCGCGACCACGACCTGCCCATCGGCCAGGACCGCCATGGCGAGCGCAAACTGG
The DNA here is from genome assembly GCF_947581785.1 of Candidatus Palauibacter polyketidifaciens. Taxonomy (NCBI): domain Bacteria; kingdom Pseudomonadati; phylum Gemmatimonadota; class Gemmatimonadia; order Candidatus Palauibacterales; family Candidatus Palauibacteraceae; genus Candidatus Palauibacter; species Candidatus Palauibacter polyketidifaciens. Next base: position 38,139 of record NZ_CANPVO010000046.1, read on the forward strand.
AACTCGCCCGGCCCCTCGCCCAGGCGCCCGAACTCGCGAACCAGGCTTCCGTCCGGCCCCACGACCACGATGCGGCCGGCCAGGCTGTCGAATACGTAGAGGTTGCCGGCGCCATCAAACCCCAATCCGCGGATCCTGCCAAACTCTTCCCACTGCTCTCCATCGGCGGCACCGACGCGGTAGACCTCCTCGAAGTCGGCCTCGAGCCAGCGGTCCTCGCCCGGAAGCTCGATGACTTCCTGAGCGAGTCCCCCGCTCGCGGTCGCAGGTGCCGCCAACGCGGTCAGCAGCGTGGCAGCGATTCGGGTCGGCCTCCCTCTTGCGAGCATGTCGGTCACCTTCTTCCCGCTATCCCGCCGCCTCGGCGTATGCCTTCACGGCATCGAGGTCGGCGTCGATCGCCCTGGCGATCACTCTCTTCATGAGCGGCGTGGCGAGTCTGGCCAGGAGCTTGTGGGGCCGCGCCTCCATCACCATGACCAGCCGCGTCCCGCGGCCATCCGGGTCCGGCTCGACGGTGAAGGTCGTGTCCCAGACCGTGCCGCCCGCGTCGGACACGAAGCGAACGTGCTCGTCCTGGACGTATTCGGTCACCTCCAGCTCCGTGGTCGCCCTTCTGCTCCCCATGAGCCGTGTCTCTCGGAAGCGGGCACCGACGCCTGTCCTTGTCTCCGACAGGAACTCCACGTGCTCGATGTGCGGCACGGCCTTGGAAAAGTTGGAGATGTCGGCGACGGTCGCAAAAACCGTTCCGACCGGGGCGTCGATGGTCCGGCTGAGTTCGGTGCGCGTCATGGCGGGAGGCTTTCCGGTCGATGGCCTGTCGGGTCGATGGGGGATTCCCCGGCTTGTTTCGTTCGGGCCGACGTCCTAGGTATCGGCCCCGCTCATCATACCCGTCTCCCCAGCCGACGAGCCACCGTGCAATGACCGCCTACTTCACGCCCGACACCTTCAGCTTCCTGAGCGAGTTGGCCGCGAACAACGACCGCGAGTGGTTTCTGGCCAACAAGTCGCGGTACGAGGCGGAGGTCAAGGAGCCGGCGCTCCGCTTCATCTCCGATTTCTCCATGCCCCTCGAGGAGATCAGTCCCCACTTTCGCGCCGACCCGAGGGCGAACGGCGGCTCGCTCTTCAGGATCTACCGCGACACGCGTTTCTCCCGGGACAAGAGCCCGTACAAGACCCACACCGGCATCCAGTTCCGGCACGAGGCGGGCAAGGACGCCCACGCCCCCGGCTTCTACCTGCACATCCAGCCCGGACACTGCTTCACGGGTTGCGGCTCGTGGCGCCCCGGCGGGCCGGCGCTCCGCAAGATCCGCGCGTCCATCGACGAGGATCCGGAGGCCTGGAAGCGGGCATCGCGCGACGCCGATTTTCGCGGGACCTTCGAGCTCTCCGGCGACTCGCTCGTCCGGGCCCCGCAGGGGTTCAGCGTGGACCATCCCCTGATCGAGGACCTGCGGCGCAAGGACTTCATCGCGGTCGTGCAACTGGGCGAAGAAGATCTGATGTCGGACGACTTTCTCGACCGGTTCAACGCCCTGTGCCGCACCGCCGCGCCGTTCCAGCGCTGGCTGTGCCAGGCGACCGGCGTATCGTACTGAAGGCGCTGGCCAACCGGCCCGGCTGGAGTGCCTGACCTGAATCACGGTCTTCAGGGGATCGTCGGGTTCGGGTACGGGGGGACTCGCGTCAGCCCCGGGATCCCGAACGAGCGCGACACGCCGATCACGATCTCGACGTTGGCGTGCCCATGGTCCCATTCGTCGAGCCTCGTGGCGAGGCCGAAGTCGAGGACGCTCCAGTTGCTGACCTGGAGGCGAGTACCGATCTCGGCCCAGACCCGCGCTCGCCCCGCAGCAACCGGAGCCTCCACGTAGAGGTCGGCCAGGATCGCCCGGCTGAACAGTCCCAGGGGGTAGTCCGCGCCGAGGCCGAAGCGCAAGTAGTCGCCCCCGTCGCCCTCGGCGGCGAACCGGTAGCCGCCGTTGCCGTGCAGACGGAGTCGACCCAGGGAGCGCGTGGCGATTCCCATCACGCCGAACTGCCAGTCCTCGTGGCCAACGGCGCCGGCACCCGGCGTGCTCGCGTTGAGGCGCACGGCGACAGCGGGGAGCGAGATCGTCTCGCGGGCCAGTCCGTACAGGACGTGGGCAGAAACGGACTCGATCCCGCCGCCAGTCCCGTGCGCCGACGAGCGTTCGACGCCGCCCTCGATCTCGACTCCGAACTGTCCGTTGCGGAACAGCCCCGTCTTGAACTCGAGCAGACCGAGCAAGCCGCGGTCGCCCTCTCCCAGCGAGCCGCGGAGCCCACTTTGGAATTCCCACTCCCGGAACTTGATCGGATACGCATCCTCGACGCGTGTCGGGCGGTCGAGTTCCGCGGCGCGAAAGTCCTCTTGAGCGGCGACCGGCGCCGGCGCGGCGGCGGACCCCAGTCCCAGAGCGATCGTCGCCGAAACGCCCCGTATGGCGGTCGCCACGATACTCCTCGCGGCGGCCCTCATCGGACACCTCGCTCCGAGACGCCAGCTGGCCGGCCCGCCTGGGGTGCGGGGAGCGGTCGCATGAACTCGCCCATCGGAGCCATCCGCGCCTCGGGGTGCCCCTGCGGCAGCCATCGTCCCGTTGGAAGCTCCGTCGGGACGCGCATCGCTCCGTCGCTCATGCGATGGTCCCCGCCCATCGGCATCCCGGGCGCTTCAACCGTGTCCTGACCCGCGTAGACCATCTGCCGCCGCAGGCGCTCGATCTCCGCTGCTTTCTCCGACAGGGAGTAGGAAGGCTCGGCCATGATGTCGTTCACCACATCGTGCATCATGTGGAGGTTGTCGAAGATGTGCGCGGCGGCCGGGAACAGGCGCGAGAAACGCGGCGCGACCTCGGCCGTGAGCGGCATGACGTGCGGAAGTTCCACGAGGACGGAGTCCGTGAAGACGTCGATCACCCGGTCGAGTTCCGCGCGCCGTCGATCCGGGTCGGTCTCCATCAGCGCCTCGTACACGGCCGCGTGGTGCCAGTGGTAGGCCCACAGAATCCCGTTGATGTCGGGGTACGCGATGCGGAAGTTGCCGGCCCACTCGCCGCCCCCCTCCATGAAGCGGTGTCCGTAGCCGCGTGTGGAGAACGCCGCCTCCGTCTCCGACAGGTAGTAGGCGATGGCCCGCTCTCCGGCCGTTCGCTTATCGGTGATCCGGTCGTCCGTGAGGATGTCGTAGAGCTGGGAGTGCAGCATGTGCGCCCAGTCCATCGACTGGGCGGTTTCGAACGCGACCCGCGTCCAGCGCGGCGCGATGATCTCCGCGGGCGGCTCGAACTTCGGCGGCTCCGCGATGTACGCCCGGACCCGGGCCTCGAACTCGGACATCCGTCCGGGCGTGTCCTGCCCCGGGCTCATCAGAATCTCGTAGGTGGCGAAGTGAGTGAAGTGCGCGGCGTAGAACGATCGAGCCGCCTCTTCGTGCGTGTCGTAAAACGCAAAATTGTACGGCGCGGCCAGGCGGTAGACGTCGTTGCGCTGAGCCGATCCGCAGGCGGCTGCGGCGAACGCGACGAACCCGACGATCCCCGCGGGACGCCGGAAGAGATGCGTGGATGGCATGGCTTGCCCCTCGTCTGAACGATGATACTCCACCGCGGCCCGCCATCGCAGCGGCGGTCGCGGCGCCTGCTGGACTACGTCCGTTCAGGCGGTTCTTGGAGGGGGCGTGTCCGGAGAGGCGCGCGAGGGAATCGGGGCGACGCTGCCCTGCAGCGCGGGATCCCATGCCTCCGAGAAGGCGCGGAAGCCGGCGCCGGTCTCCGCGAGTGACGCCAGGAGCACGACAGTGCACGCCATAAGCGTATGGCAGTCTCCCGGCGTCCCTGCCTCGTCACCCGCGACGGGGGTCAACGCCGCGGCGATCGCATGGTTGTGCGACGGGTGGTCGTGCGACCCCACCTCGCAGAGCGGGGCGCGCGCGTACGGCAAGACGACCGCGATCAGAAGCAGGGAGATGGCAAACCGGCGCATGGCCGCAGTCTACCGGGTCCTCGTCGATGTGTCGATGCCCGCGAACCCGGATCAGCCGACGCTAGCGCGCGGGCATGAAGAAGGCGTCGTTGTCCGTGATGACGGGGCCGCGGCCGATGTAACCCGTCAGGTCCGCCTCGGCCATCGCCACGTAGCCTGCGATGGTCTCCGGCGGCCCGAGGTCGCGGGTGACGATCGGGTTGGCGGCCGCCCGCGTGAGCACCGACTGCATCACGACGGACGACATCGGCTCCCGCGTCGCGACGACGTAGCTGTGCGTCGACCCGGTAGACCACAGCACCATGTTGGGGAAGATGTCCCATACGGTCCGCAGGATGTCGCGATAGTCGTCTTCGCGGACGCCGTGGATCGGGATCCACTGCATGAAGACGCCGTCCGCGGCGAGCCGGCTTTCGATCAACTGATAGAACTCGCTCGTGAACAGCGCCCATGAACTCGCGTTCGCGGGGTGCGTCGCGTCCACGGAGATGATGTCGTACGACTCCTCCGTCCGGAGAAGGAAGTTCCGCCCGTCCTCGACATGGAGCCGCAGCCGGTCGCTGTCGAGAACATCGTAGTTCTCCTCGGAGTAGACCGCGGCCGCCTCCATCATCTCGGGAGAAAGGTCGACGGCGTCGATGACCGGGATGTCGTGCGTGTTCATCGTCCCGGTTGCGATCCCGTTGCCGAAGCTGAGGACGAGCGCGTTGCGGGCGCCGGGCCGGAGCAGCGGCGGCAGATGTCCGAGCAGCCGGAAGGCCGACATGCTCGCGCGGTCCGTCGGCACTTCGTCGCGGCCGTTGACGAAGGAGATCTTGAAGTTGTCCTCCGGGACCTCGAGCACGGCGACGGTGGTCTCGACGCCCTCCTTGTAGAAGATGAGCCGGTCCGTCTCCGTGTAGTACGAGCCGAGATAGAAGCCGGTGGGGAGGATCGCGACGGCCAGCAGCGTGGCCACCATCGCGCCCGCCGGCGCAAATCGCAGCGTCCGCCGGCCCCCGCGGTCGAAGCGCAGGGCCACGGCCCCGAGTGCGAGGTTCAGCACCGCCAGCGCAACCGTCGTGTTGCGCAGTCCGAGGAGCGGCACGAGCACGAACCCCGCGCCGAGGGAGCCGGCAATCGCTCCCACCGTATTGAACGCGTTCACGCGGCCGATCCGAAGCCCGACGACTTGGGTCCGCTCGCGCGTGTACAGGCTCCCGACGACGGGGAACAGCGCCCCGAGGAGAAGGGTGGGAGGAAAGAGCGTGACAAGGGCGATGAGGAACTCGTAGGCGACGGTGTAGCCGCCGAACCAGTCCTCGAGGTGGAGCGCGGGAAGTCGCGCGAAGGCGTGGAGGATGATGACGGCGAGCAGCCCGAGCGCGAGCTGGATCGCCCCGAAGTGCCTCAGCGTCGCCCGTTTCCGCCGCAGGACCCAGCTCGCGCCGGCGCTTCCGAGCGCGAGCCCGGTGAGGAAGACCGTCAGCATGAGCGAGAACGAGTACGAGGCGTGCGAGGAGTGGATGTAGAGGATCCGCGCCCACACCACCTCGTAGCCGAGGGCGATGAAGCCGGAGATGCCGAAGGCGACCGCGACGTAGCGCAGCGCCCCGGCCGAGATCGGGAGCGCGCCTTCCGCGGGTCCGGTCGCGGGCCGGCCCCCAACCGCCGAATCCGTTGCGGAACCGCGGGCCCCGCCCACTGCGGAGTCGCCGGCCTCCCTCGCCGCGTCGCCCGCCAGCCGGGCCGGAGCCAGCCGGGTGAGCGCGAGGGCTCCCCCCGCGACGAGCAGATTGATCGCCGCGCCGAGGAAGATGGTCTCCCGCGCGCCCAGGTACCGGAGGAAGACGAGTCCGGTGAGGACGCAGCCCAGGGCGGCGCCCGCCGTGTTCACGAGGTAGAGCCGACCCACGTCGCTTCCCACGCGCCCGCCGTGAGTCGCGTAGATCCGGCTCATGACGGGCAGCGTGGCCCCGATGAGGAAGGTCGTCGGCGTGAGCACGGCCAGGGAGAAGACAAGCCGGCCCAGCGTGAGCCAGAAGCCTCCGGCCGGCAGGGCGTTGCTGAGCCCCGGATAGATTGTATGCAGGGCCCCGAGCAGGAAGGGCGACAGTGCGGCGAGCGCGGCGATCCCCACTTCGAGTGCCGCGTACGTGCGCAGGGGCCGTGCGTGCGCGTCGATGCGCCGACCCATCAGGTAGCTGCCGAGCGCGAGCCCGATCATGTAGGCCCCGATGACCGTGCTGTAGGCGTAGATGCTGACGCCGAACGTGAAGACGGACTGCCGCACCCAGGCGATCTGATAGATGAGCCCGCTGACCCCCGACAGGAAGAAGAGGGCCAGCAGCGCGATCCGCCGTACACGGCTATCGGACGTCATCGATCGGGGCATCCAGGGCGGCGGGTTCGTTCTGGACGGGAGATGAGGTGTCGGTCGGCGGCAACGTAGTCTGCCTGCCGGGCAGTCGATAGCCCGACCCGGTGCGCCGCGCCGGCCCAACGCCGGGCGCTTCCCGCCGTCTGGCCGCGCTCGGACCCGGACGACAGGTTTCGCAGGTGCCGACCACGCGATGATCACCCGCCGACTTGAGGAGCGTCCGATGCGAACGACAGCGATGAGCCTTCGGACCGCGGTGCTGGCCGCGGCCTTCGTCCCCCCCGCTCCCTCCCCGGCGTACGGCGCCGTTCCCGCGATGGCGGTGGCCGACCATCCGGCGGCCCAGGAAGTGACCGCGATCCGGGCCGGCCGACTCATCGACGGCACGGGCCGGCCGGCTCGCGAGAACCAGGTCATCATTGTACGCGGAGAGCGGATCGAAGCCGTGGGCGACGCGTCGGCCATCGCCATCCCGGACGGCGCCCGGGTCGTCGACCTGGGCGGCCACACCGTGATGCCCGGGATCGTCGACGCGCACGCGCACCTCTCGATCCGGCCCGACATTCGCACGCTTCGGGGTCAGCTGGAAGGCATGGAGCAGCACGACGCCATGCAGATGGCGCGCATCGTGCGGAACATCCGGGTCCAACTCATGTCCGGTGTCACGAGCATCTACGTGGTCGGCGAGGTCCATTACAACGACATCCAGGCGTCGCAGGCCGTGGAGCAGGGGATCATTCCGGGCCCCCGGATCTATCCCAGCGGGAACTTCATCTCGACCACCGCCGGCCACGGCCCGGCCGAGTACCGGACGACGAACGGGCCCTGGGAGATGCGCACATTCGTCCGACAGAACTACGAGATGGGCGCGCACCACATGAAGCTGACGATCACCGACCGCGCCAGGGTGGGTCCCAACAACGGCACCCCGTACGCTCCCGGCGAGAGCAACTACACGAAGGAAGAGATCGACGCCGCCGTGAACGAGCTGCACCGGCTCGGGATCGAGGCCACCGCGCACGCGAACGGTCAGTCAATCCGCCTGGCGGTCGAGGCGGGAGTCAACTCGATCCAGCACGGGGGGAACCTCGACGAAGAACTGATGGACCTCATGGCGAGCCGCGACGTGGGGTTCGTGAACACGTACACCATCGGCTTCCAGAGCGTCTTCAACGAGTGGGGCTTCCTCGACAACGAAGCGGGCGACATCGGCGACTGGCTCGAGCGCGGACGCCAGGTGCACGAGCAGGAGCTGTCACGGAACGAGGGTCGTGCGCAGCGGCGCGTGGCCCGCCTGGGACAGCTCAGCCGCTCCAAGGAGAAGGGGGTCAAGGTCGGCATCGGGACGGACAGCATGCACGGCTACATGCTGCTCGAAATGGAGAATCTCGTCGCCGCCGGGTTCACGCCGCTCGAGGCGATCACCGCGGCCACGGGGCTGAACGCCGAGATCGTGGGGATCGAGGATGAAGTGGGCACGGTCGAGGTGGGCCGCTTCGCGGACATCATCGCGATCGATGGCCGGCCCGACGAGAATATCCGCGACATGGGGAACGTGGCGTTCATCATGGTCGGCGGCCGCGACCAGTCCGCCCTCAGCTTCCGGTAACCGGCGCGTCTACCAGGAGCGTGACGCTTCGTCGTGGAGCGTGGTGGGCAAGCTGTAGGACTGTTCGAAATCGCCTACGTTGGAGATGTCGAGCATCTCCATGTAGTCGTAGCCTTGGTCGAGTTTGTGGAATCCCGGAATCCACTCCAGTGCCGCCCTCCTCAACCGGTGCTTCAACCACAGCAGGGGAACCTGCGGGACCTTCCCGGATGGGGGAAACAGGAACTGGTCGGCCAGCTCGTCTCCGACCAGTTCCCGGCAAACCTGGTAGATGAACGTGGCGAACGGCCGGCGTTCCTTGGGATCCTTTACACCCAGCAGGAGCGGGGCACTGTTTACGATGCTGTTCGCCATGATGATGGCGTCGTCGTCCGGGATGGGCTCGCACAGCATCCCGATCTCGAATCTGCGGCGCGCCACGTCATAATCCTCGAAGAGGAGCGCCTCCGGGACGCCCATGATCCAGGCGGTGTATCTCCACACATGGACGTAGCCTTCCCATTCCATGTCGCTGAATTTTGCGCCGAGGCGCTTGGCGTGCTGCAGGAGACGCGCCGAGAAAGTCGTGGAGGCGAGCATGATGTGAGCCGCACTGAGGGGCATGCCGTGAGCCGCCGCGTCCCATTCGTCCGAAGCCTCGAGCAACATCCTGGACTGTGCATGCACGAGTCGGATTCGAAGCGTCAGCCTCCAGCCATCCCCGCCCGGTTCCATCCCGCCCGGGAGATACTGGTCGGCGAGGTGCAGCAGGTTCTGGCGAAGGCGGCGAACCCCGTTCTGCGTGATGCGCCCCCGGATCCTGAAGGACTTGCTGATCAGCGTCGAAAAGCCCTCGACGATCGCGGCCCCGGCCAGGGCTGCCGGAATGATGTTGGAATTGCGGATGAAGCCGCGCGTAGCCGCCTGGGCGAGGTCCGGATCGTACCAGTCCGGAACGACGGATACCTCGGCCACCAGTTCCCTGAGAGAGTCCGGGAGACCATCGGGCAACCGGAACGGATCCCGCAGGGCGGACGCTATGAGCGCGTGTACCTCGCCGGGGGCACAGGACGCCGCAAGATCCTCGACGACCCGATCGGCAAGGGGATCTCCGAGCGTGGTATGACGGATGTAATCGTCCGCAAGCCGGGAATCGATGGCCCGCGCGGCCTCGTACCCGGGAACGTAGCTGGACGGAATCCTCATACGTGAGTTGATCTCATCTCCCCAATTCAACCCAAATGTCTCCCCATCTCAACCGAAGAGAATACGTTCGGACAACGAATGGCAAAAGTTTCGGGGACATGACGCCCGGGATCCGTCCGCCCGGCGCTCTGGCGAATCGGTCGCGCGCGGCGTAAACCGTTAGGCCTGCGAGCGTCGACAGTCAGGCCTGCGAGCGTTGGCTGAGGGGAGGTGGGACACATCACGGAAGAGCGCCGTGTGAGTGACGACGGTCACTTCGACCGAAGCAGTGTCCGGGGCCCCATCGGCTTCATGGCGAAGAACGGCATCGCCGCAAACGTGGTCATGCTGTTCCTCGTCCTCGCCGGCCTGGCCTCGGCCCGGAACCTGGTCCAGGAAGTCCTGCCCGATTTTTCCCTGGACCGCGTCCAGATCGTCGTACCCTATCCCGGTGCGGCTCCCGAGGAGGTCGAGGAATCCATCGTCCGCCGGATCGAGGAGCAGATCCGGGCGGTGGACGGCCTGAGCCGGGTGGAAGCCACCGCGTCCGAGGGGCTCGCGTCGGTGATTGCGGAGTTCACCTCGGGAACGGACGTCAACCGCGCCCTCAACGAGGTGAAGGCCGAAGTCGACCGCATTCCGACCTTCCCCGCCGCCGCCGAACGGCCCGAGATACGGGAGATCACGAGTCGGCAGAGCGTCCTTCGTCTCCTCGTGTACGGCGATGTCCCGGAGCGCACGCTCAAGGAGCTGGCGTACGGCATCGAGGAGGGCCTCTCCGCCCTTCCCGAGGTGTCGCTGGCCGAGATCAGCGGCGCCCGTCCGTATGAGATCTCGATCGAGGTGCCCCAGAGACGGCTCCGCGCCCTCGGTCTGACTCTGGACGACATCGCGTTTGCGGTGCGGCAGAGTTCGCTCGAACTGTCCGCCGGCCGGGTATCCACCAGTGGCGAGGACATCCTGGTTCGCACGCTGGGGCAGAACTACGAGCAGGTGGATTTTGAGGAGATCATCCTCCTCGGCCGTCCGGACGGCACGTCGGTGCGGCTCGGCGAGGTCGCGACGGTGCGGGACGGCTTCGCCGACACCGATCTGAGCGTGCGCTACAACGGGCAGACCGCGGTTCGGGTCGATGTCTACCGGACCTCCGATGAGCAGGTGCTGGACATCGCCGAAGCCGTAAAGCGGTATCTCGACATCGAAGTCGTGCCGGCCCTGCCCGAAGGCGTCTCGGTGGACCTGTGGAAGGATGATTCGGAGGAAGTCAGCGGGCGTCTCGGCCTCATGACGGAGAACGCTCTGATCGGGTTCGCGCTCGTCTTCGTGGCGCTGGCGCTCTTCCTGGAGATCCGACTCGCCATTTGGGTGGCCGTGGGTTTGGCCGTCTCCTTCATGGGCGCGTTCCTCGTGATGGGCTTCCTGGGCATCTCGATCAACATGTTCTCGCTGATGGCGCTCGTGCTGGCGCTGGGCATCGTCGTGGACGACGCGATCGTCGTTGGAGAGAGCATCTTCGCGGAGAGAGAGCGGGGATACCGGGGACTTGCGGCCGCCATCCGCGGCACGCGCCGCGTCAGCACTCCCGTCATATTCTCGGTTCTCACGACGATCACGGCCTTCGCCGCGCTGCTGAACGCCCCCGGCCCGCAGGGAGAACTCGGCCGCGGGATTCCACTCGTGGTGATCGCGGTGCTCGTGATCTCGCTGATGGAATCGCTGCTCGTTCTCCCGAACCACCTCTCCCACCTGGCGGCCCCCGGCCGCGTGCGGAGGTCCGGCGCCGCCCATCGGATGCTGGAGCGGGCCCAGGGTGCGGTTGACCGGACCATGAAGCGAATCGCGGACGGACCCCTCGACCGCGGGCTCCGCGTTGCGACGGAGCAGCCCTCCATCATCCTCGCCGCGGCGGCCGGTCTGCTCGTGATCTCGATGGGGACGGTGGCGTCGGGCATCGTACCCAACCAGTTCATCACCCCGATCGAGGGCGATGTCGTCTCGGCGAACCTGGAGATGCCGACGGGGACCCCGGCCGAGCGCACCGCCCGGATCGTCGCGGAAATCGAAGCCGCGGGACACCGGGCCGTGGCCCGCCTCGCGGAGGATGAGGCTGGAGGCGAGGATCCGCTGGGGTTCGACGTCGCCGTCACCGTGGGCGAGTTGGCGGCGCTGTACGATCCTCTCGGCGGGGACGCGGTGGAGGCGGCTCGAGGCCACCTCGGCACGGTGCAGTTCAAGCTCCACGACTGGAACAGCCGGGGCATCGCCGCGTCCACCTTTGAACGCGTGTGGCGGGAGGAGGTCGGCGTCGCGGCCGAAGCGAAATCGCTCTCGATCTCATCGAACCTTCTGGGTCTGGGGCTGCCCGTTCACTACGAACTGTCCCATCCGGATCCGGATCGCCTGGAGGCTATTGCGGGTGAATTCGCGGCTGAACTGACGGCCATGGAGGGGACCTTCGACGTTCGGAGCAACCTCGATGAAGGGTTTCGGGAGCTTCAGTTGGAGTTGAATCCGGAGGGCCGCTCCCTGAACCTGACGCTCGACCGCTTCGCGACGCAGGTGCGCTCGGCCTTTTTCGGGACGGAAGCGCTCAGGGTGCCTCGGGGGCGCGAAGACATGCGCGTGTGGGTCCGGCTTCCCGAGGAGGAGCGTAACTCGGCGGCCGACGTCGAGAACTACCTCGTCCGCACGCCGGGGGGCGAAGTGCCGCTTGGTCAGATCGCGTCCGCCGGATTTTCCCGCTCGTCAGCCGCCATCCACCGGGTCGACGGACGCCGCGCCGTGACGATCACCGCGGACGTGGATCCGCGCATCGCCACTGGCCAGCAGGTGAACGCCAAGCTGGACAACGAAGTCCTCGCGCGACTGACGGGCGAGAACCCGGATCTCGCCTACACGTACGGCGGTCAGAGGAAGGAGCAGGATCACGCGATCTCCGTGCTGGGCCGGTCGCTCATTCTCGCTCTCCTCATCATGTACAGCCTGATGGCGATCCCGTTCGGCTCGTACACGCAGCCCCTCATCATCATGGCCGCCGTTCCGCTCGGCGCGATCGGCGCGCTCGCCGGCCACATGCTGCTCGGTCTCAGTTGGGGACTGTGGTCGCTGTACGGACTCGTCGGCGTCTTCGGCGTGGTCGTGAACGACTCGCTCATGATGATCCGGTTCATCAACGACCTCAGGGACTCCGGCCTCGAGCCCGCGGATGCGGTCATCAGCGGGGCCAAGGAGAGATTCCGGGCAATCATGCTCACGTCGATTACCACATTCCTGGGCGTGGCCCCGCTGGTTTTCGAGACGAGCACGTACGCTCAGCACCTCGTTCCGCTGGCGACCTCCGTCGGCTTCGGCGTGTTCATCGCTACGATCCTCCTCATGGTCGTCGTGCCCGCGCTGGTGATGACGCAGTACAACCTCGAGGCGCGGCGGGAACGCTGGCGGCTGGCGCGCGCCTGATCGCCGGCTGCCGAATCGCGGTGGCTGTCAGGCGCCCCGGGCGGCGAGCCGCCGGCAGTACCGCGCGATCCAGCGATTGGAGAAGCCGAAGAGCTTCGCGCGGCGCGTGATCGCGAGGACCTCCCGCCGGGACATCTTCGTCTCCCGGTCCAGCACCTCCGGATTCGTGCGGCTGATGGCCAGGGTCCGCACGGCGAAGAGGAGCGGGAGCAGGCAGAAGAGGCGCACCCGGTGGTACCGTCGTGGGATCATCCGCATGTAGCTCCGCGCCGCCGCCAGGTGGCGGTCGGCCTTCTCCACGAGTCGCTCGAGCACGGTCATCGCCGCCGCGTGGTTCGCGGGCTCGAACAGTTCGCGGGGATCCATGCCGTCGGGGAGGAAGGACGCGGGCACGTACACCCAGCCGCGATGCCGGTCTTCGTGCAGCCCCCTGATCACGTTGACTGTCTGCAGCGCGAGGCCGAACTCCCGTCCCAACGCCATCATTCGGGCATGGTCCCTCCCGACGCCCGGCAACCGATGGACGAACAGTTCCGTCAGCAGATGGCCCACCCGCCCCGCGACCTCGTGCATGTAGTCGTCCAGATCCTCCTCGGTCTCGAACTTCGACCCCCGCTCCGTCCACCGCGCCATCCCGGCGCTGGATTCCCGCACTCGGCGCACGACGATCTCCCGGGCCTCGGGCGCCAGACGGTCGAGTCCCTCCAGAACGCGCGCCGTGTGCCGGGCCACGGACGCGTCCGGGGTGTCTTCCGCGGCTTCTCCCAGGCGATCGATGAGCGCCGCGCGACCGGGACCTCCGTCGAGCACGCGCCGCCACTCTTCCAGCAGGAAGACCTTCTCGTCCCCCGCGATTTCCTGGTTGTCCTCCAGGTAGTCGGAGACGCGCAACAGCAGGTAGGCCACGGTGATCTCGCCCCGCAGCGGGTGCGGGAGGATCTCGATGCCGACCGCAAACGTGCGGCTCGCACGCACGAGAAGTTCGTGAAGGGTGGTCATATCCCGGGACGGCTCCGGGTCAAGAAACGGTCGCGCGCGGTGATGCCGACCCGGATCGCGCGGCGCGACACTTCCCGCGCTTCCATCGCCCGGTCGAACGCGTTCTGCACGCCCGGCATCGCCTCCGTCTCCTCCGGCCGCATCACGTAGGCGACACGCTCGAGCAGCCGGTCCATGAGCCACCATGCCACGTCCCGTAGCGTCGTGACGCCGGGCGTGACGACTTCGTTCGAGAGGGCCGTTCCGCGAGTTCGCGCGAGATCTCGCCCGCCTCGGCGAAGCCCGCGATCTCCGATGCGACGCGGCGTGACCCGAAGTCGGAGACGAGCTTCTCCGCGGAGACGAAGCGCGACGCCCACGGTTCGCCCAGCGTCTCCGCGAGGTGCTGGTAACCGGTATGGGAGAGTCCGTCGGCCGCGCCGATGTTGGATCCCATGTTGAGGCCGATCCGCTCCGGATCCCGCTCGGCGACGAACTCCCGAAGATCGAAGTTGCCGCTGACGATGTCGTAGGCGCCGTTTCCGGCCAGCAGGTATCCGCCGATTCCCAGGGCGGCGCGTTCGACCCGGTCTCCGCCGCGGTCGGTGAAGATGTAGTACCCGATGGGATTCACGTACCCGGGCCCGAAGTCGGGGGTGAGCGGATCGTCGAGTCCCTCCTTGCGCACGGTGATCCACATGTCGATCCCGTTCTCGCGCATCTCTTCTAGAGATCTCTCGGCCAGAGTTGCGGCTGCCCCTCCAGGGATACGGCTCCAAAATCGCCCAAGTCGACAGTCGCAATCGCCCGCGCGCGTAGGCGTTCGGCCACGGCCATGACCACGCCGTCCACCAGCCCGAGACGCAGAGAACGGTAGGATACGTTCAACTCCTCCGCTCGCTGCAGATCGGCGAATCTTCCCCACTCGATGGTGAACTTTCCACGGGCGAGGTCCTCACGCAGAGCAGCCGCTACACCCCGCCCCAGCCTCGCTGCGGCGATGTAGTCCAGTTCCGGGAGGATGGCCCAGGGGAGGATCCACTCTCCGGGTCGCAGCTCGTAGGCATCGCGTAGCGTGTCATGATCCCGTGCCCCGCGGTCGAGCAGCGCCACCATTGCGCTGGTGTCCGCGACAATCACGCGCGGTCGCCGTGCTGCCCGGTGCGGCCGTCCGGCGCTCCCGGTTCACCGTCCGCTTCCAGCCCGTCTCCGACGGGCGTGTCCTCACCGAATCCGTGGAGGTAGTCTTCGTATCGTTCGGCCAGATGCGGCATGCCGCTGTCGCCCATTCCGATGCTGCGCGGCAGAAGGGCCCGTACCTTGCGTGTGGTGTATTCGCCCACCGCTTCACGGATCAGTTCCGCCGCCGAGCGGTTCTCGGCGTCGGCGATTGACTTCAGCCTCCCGTAGTCCGTCGCGCGCAGGTAAACCGTCGTCTTGATTCTACTCATTTGTATATGGTATATGGCTACCAGCCATCGGGCAACACGGCTCGCGACCGGCTCGTTCGGTGCCGTGCTCGCCCCGGAGTGACGCTTCTTCTCTCTCCACTGGCAGCGGGTGGGCGAGGGGGACATTATCGGGCATGCCCATCCTGGCGCAGCGCCTCGCCGATCTCGGGACCGAGAACGCCTTCAAGGTCAACGACGACATCCAGGTGTGTCTCGACCGCGGGATGGACGTCATCCGCTTCAACATCGGCGCGCCGGACTTCCGCAGCGCGCCGCACCTGAATCGCGTTGCCGTCGCGGAACTCGAGGCCGGGAACTCGGGGTACTGCGACGCGGCGGGACTCCCGTCCTTCCGCGAGGCGATCGCACGTCACGTTTCGGCTACGCGCGGGATTTCTGCGGGGGCGGATCAGGTCGTCGTCACCCCCGGGGCCAAGCCGCCGATCGGCTACACCTTCCAGACGTACGTGGACCGGGGCGACGAGGTCGTCTACCCGAGTCCCGGATTCCCCATATACGAGTCGTGGGCGACGTTCGTGGGGGCGCGTCCCGTGCCCCTGCACCTCTCGGAGGAGAAGGGCTTCGCGTTCACGGCGGACGACCTCGGGGCGCTCCTCACCGAGCGCACCCGGCTCATCATCCTCTGTTCGCCCTCCAATCCGACCGGAGGCGTGCTGTCGGCGGAAGATCTTGCGGGCGTCGCGGCCGTGATCCGCGAACGCTGTCACCCGGACATCCGGATCTACTCCGACGAGATCTACGAGCACATCCTCTTCGACGGCCTGGAGCACCACAGCATCGCGTCGCACGAGGGCATGGCGGAGCGGACGGTCATCGCGAGCGGCCATTCGAAGGGGTTCGCCATGACGGGGTGGCGTCTGGGCTGGGCCGTCCTGCCGACGGCGGAGGAGGCCGACGTCTTCAAGAATCTGAACATCAATATCATGTCGTGCGTGCCGCCCTTCCTGCAGGAAGGTGGGCGGGCGGCGTACGAGGACCCGGCCACGGCCGGCGTCGTGGCGCACATGGTGGGGGAGTTCGAACGTCGGCGGGACTTCATCGTACCCGCGCTCAACGCGATCGAGGGCCTGAGTTGCCAAGTGCCGAAGGGAGCGTTCTACGTCTTCCCGAACATCTCCGGCGTGTGCGAGCGGCTGGGCGTGTTCGAGGCGTACGGCGCCATGCCGCCGGAATCCCGCGCGCGGACGACGCCGTCCGGCATGCTGCAGATGTTTCTGCTCTACCGGTACGGCGTGGCGACGATGGACCGGGCCTCCTTCTGCCGCATCGGCTCCGGGGGCCAGCACTTCCTCCGCATCTCGATCGCGAACAGCATGGAGGACATCGAGCGCGGCGTGGCTCGGATCGAGTGCGCCGCCGACGATCCGGATGGATTCAGGGAGTTCCTGGAGACGGAGCGCCTGTGGGGCTGAGGACCGCGGCGACCCTGCCGCTCGCCGTCCTGGCCATCGGGGCCATCGCGGGCGAGGGCAGGGCACAGATCGTCCAGCCGGCCCGGGACGCCTACCGCGCCCTCGTGCTCCAGGCGCCGGCCAGCGTGGAAGCGGCCGCCTACGGGAACGCGCCCTACCTGCGCGGTGGCGGAGCGGACCTCCTCTTCTACGCACCTGCCCTCATAGGGCGCGCGGGCGGCATGGCGGCGAGTCTGCACCGATACGGCTCGGAGGGCACCCTCGCGACGCTCGCCTCGAAGGGCAGCGTCGGCCTGGGCGACTTCGCGGTGGGTCTGCAGTACATGCGCTACGGCGGCTCCGGTACCGCCGCGCTTCCGGACCTGCAGTACGCGGCGTTCGGCGACGGCGAACCCGTGACCGAGTTCGCTGCCTCGCTCGGCTACGCACGCACGCTGTTCGGCGTGGTCGATGCCGGTGTCGTAGCAAAATACCTCGAACTTCACTTCCTGCGCGCGCTCCGGGATCGCGCGCTAGTGGTGGACCTGGGGGTGGCGCGCGAGTTCGGACCGACGATGGTCAGCCTGACGGCCCGCAACCTGGGATCGGATGTGAAGACGAGGACTGTCACGGACATCACGGACAGAATCCCCACGCAACTGGCCCTGGGCATCTCGACGGAGAGCTTCGAGGTCGGGGAACTGGACATGTTCCTCACCAGCCAGATCGCCCGGCGTCGGGATGGCGAGATCATTCCGGCCGGCGGCGTCGAGATCTCCTACTGGCCCGTCCAGGGCTACACGTTCCGCCTCCGCGCCGGACTCCAGCGCGTCGTGGAGGACGAACGGAGCCCGTTCACCTTCGGCCTCGCGTTCACGGGCGACGCCCTGACGCTGGAGTACGCCTTCCAGGCCTTCGACGTGGACGGAGACGCCCACCGCTTCGGCCTCAGCTTCCGCTAGACGTTTCGGCGGGAAGCCTGCCGGCGCCATCTACCATGATGTTGATGGTAGAACGGACCTTGAATACCCTCTCCACCGTCGGCGACACGATTCCACTCGACTCCGCCAGCACGGTTCCCCCGGCGCGCTCACGTTTCGTCCGCCCTTCCGCGGTCATTTCTCCTGCCTGCGTTGCGTCATCGAAACCGGGAACGGTGGCTACCGTCCTGCCGGCTGCGAGAAAAAGGCCGCGCAGTCTTCAGCCGTATCAATGCCGCTTCGCAAGGCGCCGTTGGTCGAGGGAACCCCCATGTACTCGCCCGCGAGAAACAGCCCCCTGACGTCGGCGAGGTCTTGCCCGCGCATCCGATCCAGCGCCGTCATCATGCCGCCGGGTGCCAGACACACGGCTTCGTCCCAGCGATGGACGTGGGTGAACAGCGGCCGGGCCATCGTCGGGAAGTAGTTGCGGATCTCCGCGAGAACCTGCTGCGACGCCTCTTCGTCGCTCAATGCGAACAGTTCCTCGGCCCGCCTCCCGATCACGAGCGCGTCCACGAGCGCCCTCCCCTCCGGCACGGTCTCCGGCGCCATCACCGCGGAGTCGCTCATGCCCGTCATCAGCGCTCCCGTCTCCCTCGGGAAGGCGACGGCGTACCAGTCGGTGGGGAACGGGCTCGAATCGACGCCGAAGAACACGCGGCAACACTTGGAATAGGTGACCCGGCGCAAGACGTCGCGGATGCCGGATGGGAGCCGGGGGATGATCTCGAGGGCCTTGGTGGCGGTCGTTGCGCAAACGACCGCATCGGCCTCGATAAAGCCCGCTTCCGTGACCACGCCACGCACCGCACCGTCCTCGAGAACGATCCGGTCCACGGGCGTGGATACCCTGATACCACCACCTCCCTCGGCACAGGCCCGCGCAAGGGCGTTCACGAAAACGCCGGGACCACCATCGGGCAAGCAGGGCCAGGCGCCGCCGTTCAGGCCAAAATCCCAGGCGGCTACCATCGCGTAGGCCGCGCCAACCTCCTCGGGATACCCGAGCGTGTAGCTGCTCAGGTTCGGCTGGATAAACCTCTCGAGGACCTCGGTGCCGAAATTGGACTCAAAAAACTCAGTAGTGCTGACACCCGTATCGAGGTCAAGTATGCGCCGATGATCGTCGAAGCTCAGGTC
This sequence comes from Candidatus Palauibacter polyketidifaciens, assembly GCF_947581785.1. NCBI lineage: Bacteria > Pseudomonadati > Gemmatimonadota > Gemmatimonadia > Candidatus Palauibacterales > Candidatus Palauibacteraceae > Candidatus Palauibacter > Candidatus Palauibacter polyketidifaciens. Next base: position 56,711 of record NZ_CANPVO010000046.1, read on the forward strand.
GTTGGCTCGCGCTTTCAGCATCTTGACGAACCGGAGCGCCTGCCGGAGTCCCCTGGGCGACAGCAAACGGAACTGCAGAAACGTCCCGGCCGTCTTCAACTGACTTGCCGGTGATCCGCCACCATAGAAACCATGAAACCTGCCGCTGCGGTACACGCCGCCGTTTATCGGAACGGGGGTTCGCTTTAACGAAACGCCAAGTTCGCTCGCCAACTGCCTGATCGTGCCGTACGACTCGAGGAAGACGTTCGCCCCGACATCCATATGGAAGCCATCAATCTGCTTTCCCGTGACGCGGCCTCCGATATCAGGAGAAGCCTCGAAGACGGTGACGTCCAATCCGTGTTTGCGGAGAGTGTATGCGGCGCCCAATCCTGCCATTCCGGCACCAACCACAACGACGTTCCGATTCCCGCTCATATGTCACCCATATAGATACTTCAGCTTGATGCACGGGCTTCTTTGGAAAGGAAGCTGTTGTAACTTCGGGTGATGCCGGAACGAAGGAAGGGACGACTTTTATGAATATGGAACGAAGGACGAAGGAAGGGGGCGATTCTTATTGAGGGCTCGGAGCGGCCATGGAACCTTCGGCCCAGGTCAGTTGCCGACTGTCTCCCGATCTGGTCCGCTCAGCAACGGCCGTACGAACTTTTCGTTGAACGCGGCGAAGAGCTGGTCCGGGTCCATACACTCAAGTTCCCGCAGCGTGCATCCGGGCCATCGCTGGCTTTTTCGCGTCAGCGTCGGGCGGGCGAAGCGGACGATCCTGCTCACGCTCTCCCAGTTCAAGCCCGACAGGTGAAGCTGATGGGCGCGCAGCAGCACGAGACCGCCGAGGAACCGGTTCAGCGTCGTCGCGCGCGCAGTGGCGTCGGCGAACTGCTGGGAGAGCGTGACCGGAGAGCAGCGGATGGCACGGGCTAGTTCGCCGGCGCAGCGTACGGGCGTACCCTGGGCTTTGCGGAGGCTATGGGCCAGGCCCGTGCGAAGGAGGCGGGGGAGGTCCGACCGGTGTATGACACCGGCCAGATGAGACAGTCCCGATGTGCTACGCGCTCGGACGATCTCATCGGGGAGTTGCGTCTCGAGTTCGTCGAACCAGACGAGCGCGGACACCCGCACATTGCTCAACCAGCGCGCAACCGCCGAGTCGCGATCCGTCACCAGGATGACCGGAACCAACGGCAGCGTCCGCTCGATCTCCCTGAGAAGCTCGACCGCCTCGGGCATAACCCAGCGGCGATATGCGATGATCAGACAGGTGGTGTCGCCGCCTTCGGCCGTGGCGACGGCAGCCGCATCTTGCACTACGGCGACAGGGCCGTCCACGGCGGCCTTGACCTGCGCGGCATCACCGATCGAATGGCTGAAGACGCGGATCACTTCAGGGGGTCCGTAACCGGCGACATGTGGTGCCGCTCGTCGGGACGGCTCTCATCCGTGGGCCCGGGCCCTCGGCGCCTCACGCCCGACGAACTCGCAATCGATGACGATACGCCCGTCCGCGCGTCACGTCTCCATGGCTCCATCAGTGGCAATCCGCCCGTCGGAGGGACATGTGCATAAAATCCAATTCCCTAATTCTTGCCACTCGAAGTGCCTCCGGCAACCACCAAAACGGGGGAATGGCGGCTTGTATGTGATCGTAGCGCGACAAAAAGGTATAATTTGACGACGATTACGCGATATGCTGGAGAATTGCGGAGGTGCGGTGCGAGCCGGACCCGATCGAAGAGCACGTCGTTGCTGGTCGGCGGCGCGGTCACGGCCTGCGCTGCCGGACGGTGACGGTGATCGGCCCTTTGACGCCGATCCCGTTGCTGAACTGCTTCGGAGCGTCGCTCGAAGCCGGTTCGAGGCGCAGGCGCTGAGCGAAGCTGGCGTGGGCGAACACGAACATCCTCTCCGCAAACCCGCCGAACGGGCAGCTCCGGTCCGCGACGCCGAACGGAATGTAGCCGTGTTCAGGGCATCCGCGATCCCTCGGCCCCGGTTCCTCCAGCCAGCGTTCCGGTCGGAAGTCCTCCGGGCGGTCCCAGTAGTCGGTTCTGCGGTGCAGCACACGCGCCCCGACGTTGGTGACGGTCCCCTTCGGAACGAGATGGCCGCCTACGATGCGGTCCTCGCGCGGGCGCACCGGCAGCAGGACATAGGCCGGCGGGGCCAGTCGAACCGTCTCCTGAAAGACGGCCCGGGCGTAGGACAGCTTCTCGAAGTCGGCGACTTCGACGGGGCGGTCTCCCAGGACCTCGTCAACCTCCTGCTCCAGGCGGCGTTGCGCTGCGGGTGCCTGGGCGAGGAAATGGACACCGTAGGTCATCGCGGCGGCGGGCGCGTCCGGGTAGCCGCAGAGGAAGGCGAGCGCCTCGTCGCGGATCTCCTTGTCGGTGAGGTGGGACGCGCCGTGGACGCCCTCGTCCCTCGCCCGGACGTAGTGGGCGACCATGTTGTCGACGGGCCGGGCCTGATCCTTCGCCCGTCGGATGGCTTCTTGAACTACATCGTCCATCGCCCTGAGCCAGCGCCGAATCGGAATGTAGAACGGCGAGTACTGCTTCGTGAGCACGGATGCTCCCGGGAAGAGCGCCAGAAAGAGATCCACCTTCACGGCCTTCAGAACGTTCAGCTGAACGGACGTCGGGACGGCCAGGTCCCGGCCGACGACCGCGTCGAGCAGCGTCCGCGAGGTGAAGACGTCGAACTCCTCTTTAATGTCGATCGTGGTTCCCGGCCGGCACCTCTGGCGCATGGCCAGGGCACCGTCCCTGATGATGTCGCCGTAGCCGCGCATGCTGCTCTCGTCGAGCCCCGCCAACATCAGCGAACGTCGCTGTTCGTGCTCCTGGTCGAGGAGCGTAGCGAGACAGCTCTCGAGCATCGGGCCGGTCGGAAACCACTTCAGGAAGTGGGGCTCCTGGACGTCCGGTACGAGACGGGCGTCGAACACGGCGCAGCACTTGAGAAACGGAAGCTCGTAGAACACGATGTCGCCGTATTCCCGGTGGAGTTCTTCCATGAACCCGGGGAAGTCGGACTGTCGCCGGAGCAGATTGCCGAATCGGCGCCCCTTGGGACCAGGGGGCAGGCTCGGCGATTCCGAATTGGTTGATGTCATCGCCACCTCTCCTCGATCTAGTCGTCTGCAACTGCTCTCGGTGCAACGCGGATTTCTGCTACGGACCGCAGGGAGTTGACGACGGTGGACCGTGTGCGCCGCGTCGTGGCGCGGAGGTGCAGGGCCGTCAATGCAGGCACGACAAGCATTAGGATGCCCGTCGCGAAGACGATGCCGAAGCCGATGGACGCGGCGAAGGGGATGAGAAACTGCGCCTGAATGGCCGATTCGAGCAGGAGCGGCGTGAAGGCCAGGAACGTCGTCGCCGACGTGAGAAAGATCGGACGGAAACGGGCCTTCGCCCCATCGATAATCGCGTTCCTGGCGGGAACCCCATCCCGCAGTTTCCTGTTGATGAAGTCGACCATGACCAAGGAATCGTTCACAACGACCCCGTTGAGGCCGAGGATTCCCATCATGGAAACGATGCTCAGGTCGATGCCGATGATCAGATGACCGAGGATGGCGCCGATGAGGCCGAAGGGAATGACGGCCATGATGATGAGAGGCTTCGTGTATGACCCCAGAGGAATCGCGAGTAGCGCAAAGATGACCAGCAGCGCAAGAACGAAGCCTCTCCCCAGGGCGTCCGTGGACTCGACCTGTTGCTGCTGTTCGCCTCCGAACGCATAGGTCAGTCCGGGGTTGGCCCCGGCGAGTTCCGGGAGAATCGTGTTCGCCAGGATCGCGGTGACCTCGGCGCCGGTCGTCACGTTCGTGTCCACGTCGGCGGTGACCGTGACCGTGCGCTGACCGTTCTTCCGCCGAATCGATGAGGGTGATATCTCCATCCTCACCGTGGCGACGCGGCTCAGGGGCACCGTGAAGCCGGTGGGCGTGCGGACCGTGTACCGTTCGACGTCGGCCGCCGTGTCCCGCTCGTCCGATGGAAGGCGCACGTAGACGCGGACATCCTCCGGGCCCCGCTGGAGGCGCAGCGCCTCGGTGCCGAAGAACGCCGCTCGCACCTGTCGGGCGAGCTCGCCCAGAGTGAGACCCAGCGTTTGCGCCTCGGGTCGCAGTTCGATCTGAATCTCCTGGAAGCCGGCCGAATGATCCGACTGGATGTCGAACACGCCCTGCAACTCCCGAAGACGCTCGACCGCGGAGTCGCCGATGGGACCCAGCCGCTCAGGGTCCGGATGCGAGAGGTCGATATGGACAGGGAGGCCAAGGTTGAGCAGCTCGGCCGTGAACCTGAGGCCTCGGGCCTCGGGCACGGCGCCGACTTCTTCCCGCCAATGCTGAAGAAAGGTGCTGGCGCTGATGTCCCGCTGCTGGGCACCAAGCAGCTTGAACTCCACGCTGCCGATGTCGCCACCGGGTTTCAGATTCGGCTCCTGAACCAGTCCGCCTCCCCGTTCCAGTCCCGTCTTCATGCCGACCGCAAGCGTGACCGCGCTCAGGAGGGGCTCCGCCTTCTCGGGTCGACCGCTCGACAGCCGGTCGATGGTCCGGCGGCCGGCCGCTTCGAGTTCCTCCGCGATCTCTGTCGTGCGCCATGCGGGCGTTCCCACCGGCATCTCGAGGTTCGCGGTCACGATGTCGCCCTCCACGGGCTCGGAGAGGATCACGTCGATGATTCCCGCCGGCACCAGCGACACGCACAGGATGACCACGCCGACGGCGGAGGCCAGAACCAGCTCGGGCCGACCGGTGGCGAGGCGCAGCCCCCGGTCCAGGGGGCCGGAGAGGAACCACTGGAACCCGTCGTTGACACGTTTCTGGGTCCAGGCAAGGAAACGATCCAGGGAATTGGAAGGCGTCCATTCCGGGCCCGGGAGATGGGACAGGTGGTTCGGCAGCACGAGAAGCGACTCCACCAGCGAAAGGAGGAGTACGGAGATCACGATGATGGGAAACGCGCCCATCACCTCTCCGAAACCGCCGGGAAGGAAGAGCAGCGGAGAGAACGCCGCCACGGACGTCAGGACCGCGAAGATCAGGGGCTTCTTGATTTTCTGAGTGCCTCTGATCGCGGCGACGACCCCGCTGGCGCCTTTCTGGCGTTCCAGATGCACGTGCTCGGCGACGACGATCGCGTCGTCCACCATGATGCCGATGGCCAGGACGAAGGCGAACATCGAGATGGCGTTGATGGAAACGTCGAGGACGAGCATCACGGCCAAGGCACCCGTGGCTGCAACAGCGATCCCGAGCGCGACCCAAAGAGCCAGCCGGATGTTCAGGAAGAGCGTCAGCGCAACAAAGACGAGCAGCAGCCCCAGGAAACCGTTCTTGACCAGAACGTAGACCTGTTCCCCGTAGATTTCCGCGTCGTTGTTCCAGATGGCGACCTCGACGCCGGTGGGCAGCGAAGGGAGGATCTCCCGCTCCAGGTGGTGCACCACCGCGTCCGCGACGTCCAGGACCTTCTCGCCGGCAGCCCGGTACACTTCGACGAAAGCCGCCGGCTGGCCGTTGTAGCGCGTAATCAGGTGAACGTCCTGAAAGCCGTCCCGCACGTCGGCCAGGTCGCCCAGACGTACGAGGGTCCCGTCGCCCTTGCTCAGGACGACGATCTCTTCGAAGTCGTACTCGCTGTAGCTCTGACCCGTCGTACGGACCCGCATTTCGGCGCCGACCGTCTCGATGCTGCCTGCCGCGAGGTCGAGCGAGCCGTCGCGGACCGCGCCGGCGATGTCTTCCAGCGTCAGGCCGAGAGCTTGCAACCTGTTCCGAGGCACTTCGACCGAGATCTCGTAGTCACGTACTCCTCGTGTTTCCACGTAGGAAACTTCGGGAAGCGAGGCGATCTGCTCCTCGGTACGGTATGCCAACTCCTTGAGAGCGCGCTCGGGAACGTCACCGTACAGGACCAGGCGGATCACGCTCTGACGGTTGGCGCGCTCTCGAACCTCGGGACGCTCGGCGCCTCCGGGAAATGACTGGATGCTGCCGACCGCGGCCTCGATGTCGTTCAACGCACGGTTGATGTCCGCACCCGTCTCGAGCACCGCCATGACGGACGCCATGCCCTCGGCCGCGACGGAGGTCACATCCTTCACGCCGTTGACCGTCCCGACCCGCTCCTCGATTTTCAGGATGATCGACTCCTCTACCTCGTGCGGAGTCGCGCCGGGATAGGGCACGGTGATTTCGATGTGGTTGGAAGAGGGAACTGGATACATCTCCTGCACGAGGCCGGGAAGCGAGGCGAGCCCCGCGGCCAAAATGAAGGCCATCAGGAGGTTGGCGGCCACCCCGTTTCGCGCCATGTAGGCGACGGCACCGCGCGGGTACGCGTCGTCGTTCTTCACGAACCTGCGCCGTGCCTCTGTCCATCGGGACTGGAATCGGGAGCGCCATGGAGCCGACGAAACGGAGTCTGACGATCAACGCCTCGTGCGGAACCGTGTTCCGCGCCGTTGCCGATCTGGGTCACTTTTCCAAAGCTGTGCCTCAAATCGATCGCATCGAAATCCTGTCCGAGAGCACCGCCGGCGTCGGAACGCGTTTCCGCGAGACGCGGCTCGTGCGGGGCAGGGAAACCGCATCCGAGCTCAGGGTGGCCGAACTCGTGGAGAACGAAAGGGTTCGGTACGTCTCGGACACCTTTGGTACTCGCTGGAACAGCACGTTCACCGTCGCTCCGGCCGGCGACCGGACTCGGCTCACCATGGTGATCCAGGGGCGACCGTACAGGGTGCTGTCCAGGTTGGCGGCGCCCCTCATGAAGTTCCTCACCGCCAAGGCCGTTGCCGCCGACATGAAGGGCATCAAGGCATACGCGGAGAGCCTGGAGGAGTCTGCGGCGTCGGCGTGAGGGCCAGACGTCCGCTTCCTTCCTTACCTCCATGCGGCAGGGCCTTCGGACCCGACCATGATGATGCCGACAATGAGCCGGTCGGTTCTGCGACTCATTCGCTCGTTCGGTTTTCCGCTCATACGGTCACCATATTCGTCCTTGCTCTGAGGCACGGTTTCTCCAGGAAGGAAGCTCGATGGGATTGCTTCTGGAGGAAGGGACGGTTTTTATGAATTTGGAACAAAAACCGATGAGAGAGGGCGATTCTTATTGGGCGCTCGAGGCCGCTACACAGCTGCGGCGCAGGTCAGTTGCAACGTCGGGCCGCTCGGTGGGACGGCTCTCATCCGTTGGCCCCGGGCTGACGGTAAGGAACTCGGTCCGAAGCCTCTCCGTTCGCGGATCAGCCCGATCAGCCGGGCTCTCTCCTCAAGCGCTGTCTTGCTGCGATCCACGCCTCCGTCGACCTGCCATTATGGCGCGCCCTCGCCAGTGTAGAAGGCGGTCGCTCGGACGGAGGCGGCCCGCGCCGCATCCCGGTCCGTTCCCAGGGCGATGGAAGCCTCGCACCACGCGGCGCTGCTCCGGCGGGTGAAGGCGTCCCACAGATCCTCCCGGCCCGCGCCAACGACCCGGGTCGCGACGAGCGCGTGCACCGGTTTGCCCTCGTGCTCGCGCCGGCCGAGCTCGCGCGTGACGGAGCCCACGGGGCGGGTGGCGGCGTGGTTCAACGGCCGGGCCGCCTTTCCGAAAAGCCGATGTCGTCCACGACGACGGTGCCGGCCACCGTGTGGTCGAAGAGGAGGCGGATCTCCCGGGGTGTGGCCGGATCGAACGAAGGATTGGCTTCGACGAAGTCCGCGAGCGGGAGGGAGAAGGACTGGAGCACGAGTTCCCACTGGTTGTCGAAGGACTCCGCATCGTTGCGGCGCCGCACGACGGTCTCCAGGGGTCGGCGGATGGGCCCGTAGGCCGATAGCCGCACGCTCGCGGATTCGCCGTTCGCGTCCGTAACCACGACGGACAGATCCACCGGCTCATCGTCTTCGTCGCGAACGTCGTCCCGGCTGTCCTCGGCCGCGTCTTCCCCGCCGGAGGGCGCACCGGCGTCCGCGTCGTCGCCGTCGGGTCTTCGCGGCCCCGGTCGGCCCTCCACGGCCCCCAGCTGCAGATCGAGGTGGGAAGCGGCGCTCAGGCTCCACTCCGCAGCTAGCCCGTCCGGCAACGCGATGGAGTAGCTCGCGGGCGTCCCCACCGCGTCCTCGTCGCCGGCGACCCGGTTGTTCCAGCCCAGCCAGAGCGCGTTGTTGTCCTGCGAACTCGACGTCGTGGGCCGGTTCCGCGAGCGCAGGTCGAGGAGGTTCTCCCGCCACGTCCCGAGCGAGTCTCCCCTGAGCGTCACGCCCGGCGCCGTGCCGGTGGTGAGGTCGATGTCCTCCTCGAACGACGCGAGCGGCCGGAAGCCGCTCGACTCGAACTGCGTGATGTACATTGTCTCGGGCAGCCAGCCCCCGATCACGCGATGGTCCCGGAACATCGGCATGTAATCGGGATTGTCGCGGAGCGTGGTCTCGAGGAAAGCGGAGATATAGATTTTCCCGAACTCGCGTTGCGCTTCGCCATCTATGAGTCCCCGCAGGTCGAGGCGCCGGGCGCTGCGCGGGCCATTGTCCTTGTTCCCCCAGACGGTATTCCACTGTCCGTGATTGGCTCGGTACATGTAGATCGCGGTCTTGAAATAGTCGCCATTATCGGTGAACGACAGACGATTATAGAGGCGCAGACCGTGGAAGCTCGTGACATCGCCGTCGTGCGAGCCGTGGAACACCATGTAGTTGACGTTCTCGACGGGCACGAAGCGTCCAGTCGGAAGGTACTGTCCGTCTACCGGGGCGATCGCGATGATCGCGCGGATCCCGTGGTTGAAATCGAACGCCAGCGAAGCGTCGTCCGGATACCGTGACAACCGGTTGAAGGCCGCGGCGTGTCCGACCGCCTCGCCTCCGCGGGAATGTCCGATGAGGGCGATGCGGTCGAAGTCGATCTTCCCGTGGAACGGGGTGGCTTCGTCCGCCGCGAACTCCTTGAAGGCGTCGATGTGTTTGAGGAGGAACCAGCCGCGCCCGTCGTTCTCGTTACGGATGCCGCCGTTGATGAAATTCATGTCGACGGAGGCGAACACGTAGCCCCGGCTGGCGAGCAACTCGCCGAGATAGCCGTATCCGGGGTCGGAGAAGTCCCTCATGTCGTGGTTCCCGTGCACGATGAGGACGAGCGGGAACGGGCCCTCGCCCTCGGGATACCATGCGCGTCCGTTGATCGGGAATTCCTTCGGCGTGAAGCCCCAGTAGCCGTTTCGCTCCTTCGCGGACTCGCCGAGAGAGACGAGCTTCGAGGCGTCCACCGTCTCGGTCACGATCGAGACGGAATCGCGGTATTCCGGCCGGCGCCGGTCCGTGCCGCTCCCGTAGTAGAGGCGCGAGACGCGATACGGGCCGGGGAGGGTGGGATGGTCGGCGTCCAGCGACTGCTCGGCGAGGACCGTGGTGTGGTCCGACGGCGTGAGTCGCAGCGGGCCGTAGCAGCCCGATACGGTGACTGCCGCGGCGACGAAGGCGAGAGCCGGCATCGGGAAAACGCGCCGCCGGCTCAACCGCCCAGGTCCTCCAGCTCAGGATCCAGGGCCGCCCCCGGATCTCGTCCCTCCGGAGCCTCGAGCGAGAACCTGAACTGTTCCGCCAGTTCGGGGTCGTCCTCGATCTCCAGGACGCGCTTCGCGATGTACTCGCCGAGCACCGGCCCCTGCTTGAACGACTCGGCCGTCCCCAGGCCGGCGAGCCACACGTTGTCGAAGTCGGGATGCCGGTCGATGAGGAAGTTGCGGCTGGGGCCAAAGCAGTAGTGGCAGGCGCGCGTCTCGTTGATCGGGGCTCCGGCCATGTCGGGGAAGTACTGCTCGAGGATCTCGCGCGGCCGCTCGTGGGCCTCCGGCGGCACCCAGCGGTCGCTGGTGTCGGGGTCGTCGCCCTGCTGCCCACCGACCCGCACCCGGAAGCCGCGGTGGTCCGGGCCGAGGGCCGGCCAGCCCGTACACCCCGGCACCCCGTAGCTCGGCATGTTCGGGAACATGAAGCGCCGATCCGGGACCGCGAAGTAGAAGACGTTGCCCACGGGGATGCGTATCCGATCCCCGAACAATTCCGGGAACGTCTTTCCCATCCACGGCCCCACCGCGAACACGAAGGTCGAGGCCGCCAGCGACTCGTCTCCTCCCAAGGTCACGTCGTTCAGCCGGCGACCGTCCGATCCCCCGAGCGCCGCGCGCGCGATCCGGATCTCGCCGCCCTCCATCTCGAACCGCTTCGCCACCGATTCAATGGCCCGCCGCGCACGCACGACCCCCGCGTTGGGTTCGTGAAGTCCGAGGGAGACGCCCTCCTCCGTCCGGATCCAGGGCCAGCGATAGTGGATTTCGTCCACGTCGAGCAGTTCGTAGTCGACGCCGAGTCGGTCCCACTGGGCCATCGTGTCCTCGAGATAGGGGACCATCTCCTCACGCAGGATGAGATCGCCCATCTGGTAGAAGACGCGCGGCAAGAGGAGTTCCTGCCCTTCTTCGTCCCACTGGATCCAGCGGCGGATGGCCTCGTTGGCCCAGCGATTCCACACATAACCCTCGGGGCGCCCCCCGTAGGAGGAGCGCACGCCGCGGGTCTCGCCGCCGGAGGTGGAACGCGAGTTGCCGGGGCCGTACGCGTCGAGCACGGTGACCGAGACGCCAAGCCGCTGGAGGTTTAGCGCAGTCCAGATGCCGAAGTTTCCCGCTCCGATGACGACGACGTCGGGCGCCTGGCCGGCGCGCCTGCGGAGGGGCGTGGCGCGCGGCTGGGGGACGGCGCCTGCGAAGAGGGATCCGCCCGACAGCGGCGGGACGGTGCCGAGCGAGACACCCGCCGCGCCGGCTGTCGCCGCCTTCAGAAACTCCCGTCGATCGATCGCCAAGTGGAGCGTCCCCTCCCGGAGCGAGTCAGTGCGGCGTCAAAGCTGTCCCAGGCGTCCAACGCCGTGCAAGCACGGTGATGCGGTCCCTCGCCCTGTAACAACAGGGCCGCCGCTCGCGGCGCTGCGCTACCGCCGCTCGAACGCCGCGTCCATGAGAAGCCACGTGTTCGGATCGAAGACGACATCGAGCGGCTCCGCGGGAACGGGGATCGTGAACCGACCCTCCCTCCCGCCGACGTCGATCACTTCGAATCGGGGCGGCCGAGTGGCCCCGTGCACCCCGCCCTCGAGCGGACCATCCGGGGGGAGGTGAATCGCGATCTCCACCGGCATGCGGAAAGTGTAGCGTTCGTCCTGCGTCTGCCGGATGTCGACGTGGATCGCCCCCGCCGCCGCGTCGTAGCTCCAACCGCCCTCGTACTCCAGCCATCCGCCGCGATAGAGCCACTGGTCGAAGAACGTTCGCAGGTCGAGACCCGACGCCTCCTCCATCGCCCGTCGAAAATCCGCCGTCGTCGCGCTCCCGTCCCGGAACTCCCGGTAGTACGCCTGGATCCCGGCCCAGAACGCGTCCTCCCCGACGACCCCGCGCAGCATGTGTAGCGTCCACGATCCCTTCTGGTACGTTCCCGGCCCGCTCGTCACGAGGCCCATGTCCGAGAGATTGTCGTGAACGATCCGATAGTCCGGGTTCACCGCCATGAAGTCCCGGATCCGGTCGCGGCTCACCTGCAACCGCTCGATGAACTCGTCGCGCCCGTATTGATGTTCGATGAAGAGCAGCGTGAAGTAGGTCGCGAAACCTTCGCTCAGCCAGATGTCATCCCAGTCATATTCGGTGACGGAATTTCCGAACCACTGATGCGCCACCTCATGGATGATCACGTTCCGCCAGCGCACGTCCCGTTCGCCCGTGACCGAGGCGTCGCCGTAGAAGATGGCGGTCGCCGCCTCCATTCCGCCCCCCACGCTGTTCGACTGTACGTTCGCCAGCTTCTCGTACGAGTAGGGGCCGACCATGTCCTCGTAGAACTCCATCGCCTGCTTCGTCGGCACCGCAAAATCGTGGAATCCGGCGTCGCGATCCTGGGCGTAGACCCACGTCTGGATCGGGATGCCCCGGAAGAAGTCCACGGTCTGGACCGCGAACCGGGCGACCCCGAGCGAGTACAGCCACGTGGCGGTCGGGACCGACTGCTTCCAGTGGGAGCGGCGCGTGCCGTCCAGCAGGTCGGTCTCTTCGATGAGCAGGCCGTTGGAGATGACCTGGTAGTGGGCCGGCGCCGTGACGATGAGTTCGCTCGTCGCCTTGTCGTACGGGTGGTCGATCGTCGGAAGCCAGTTCCGCGCCTTGTTGGGCCAGTTGTCGCTGAAGAACGTGCGGTCGCCGTGCTTGTTGGGCCCGATGATGAGACCGGTGGCCGGGATCCCTTCGTATGCGACCGTGATCCGGCGCCGCTCGCCGGCTTCTACCGGGGGCGCGAGCGAGATGAGGAGCGCATCGTCCCGGTGCTCGAACTCCAGCGGACCATCGGCCCCCGCCACGGTCCGGACCCGCATGCCGGTGCCGTCGGGGTTCTGCCCGATCAGATCCAGCCGCACCTCCTCAATCCCCGCCTCCAGGAACCGGAGGTCGATCGTCGCCTCGCCCGAGATCATGTCCGTCTCGTCGTTCAGCGTGAGCGCGAAGGCATAGTTGAGCGCGTCGATCGCCGGATTCTTCGGATACGTGTCCATCCCCGCCGACGCGGGCGGCGCGGATTCCGGTCCGCCCGCGCCGGATCCGAATGTGAGCGACGATACGAGAAGCAGGGGCAGGGCGTATTTCATCGGGCACCTCGCGCTTGATTTACGATCCGCGATGAACCTGCAACCAGGAACATGTTCCGCGCACGTCCCGCATTTTGGTGTCGGCGTGTGATGATGCAGGAGTTCGGCAACGATTGACGGGTCCCGGCGGGAACACCGATTGTGGCCGAAAACCGAGACGCGGAGGTGCCGGAATGACTCGTCGAGTCGCCGTTCTGCTGGTCGCTGGTTTTGCCTTTGCCTCGCCGTTCTCTCCTCATGTGGAAGGCCAGGAGACGATCGCCATCGTCGGGGCTACGGTCATCGACGGGAACGGGGACGCCCCGCTGGCGGACGCCACGGTCGTGATTGAGGGCGCCCGCATTGCCGCCGTGGGGCCGAGAGGTTCCACGGCCGTGCCGGACGGCGCGCGGATCATCGACGGGGCGGGGAAGTTCCTCACGCCCGGCTTCGTCGACACCAACGTCCACACGAGCCTCTACGGGGCCGGCTTCGGGAAACACCGGAAGGAGAACGCCGTCTTCTACTGGGAGCGCGGGGCGGAGATCGCCCTCGAAGCCGCGCAGATGCACCTCAAGCATGGCGTGACGCACGTCCGCGACAGCTACGGCCAACTCCCGCAACTCATCGAGGTGCGAGACGCGATCGCTGAAGGACGCGAAATCGGCCCGCGAATGCAGGTCGCCGGCAATATCGTCGGCTGGGGCGGCGCCTTCTCCGTCACCTTCTCGCTGATCGCCGACTCGGATCTGTCCCTGTGGGAGGAGCAGTTCTCCGACCACCTCGCGCAGGGGGCGGGCGAGGATCTAATGGACATGTACCCGGAGGAACTCCGCGTCGCGATCAACGACTATCTCGACAAGGGCGTGGACTTCGTGAAGTACGGGGGGAGCAGCCACTGGTCCTACCCCACCATGATTGGCTTCTCTCCCGAGGCGCAGCGGGTGATCGTGGAGGAGACCCACAAGCGCGGGCTCGCCGCCGAAACGCACGCCACCAACCCGGAAAGCCTGCGACTCGCCGTCGAAGCGGGGATCGACCTCATCCAGCATCCGGAAGTCCTGGCCGGCCGTCCGTATTCCGAGGAGTTGCTGACGCAGATCCGCGAACGCGGCGTGATCTGCTCGATGCTCGTCAACACGATCACGGGCGCCGCGTGGGAGCAGCACCTTGAGGACGTGGCCGCGGCCGAGGCGCGCCTCGCGAGCGAAGGGAAGGCCGCCGAGTGGGGGCGCCTGCGCCGGCCCGTCGAGCGGGAGAAGACGTCGTTCGAGCTGCGCCGCGAGCGCAACGCCCTGGGCGAGGGGAACGCCATGCGCCGCCAGAATGCGAAGAGCCTCATCGAGGCGGGCTGCATCGTCACGCTGGGCACGGATAACTTCCCCGCCGCCGACATCCAGTTCCTGCGCGAGCCGAAGCCGATCTGGCAGGAGCCCGGCATCGGCACGCTGATGGCGATCGAAGGCCTCGTCGAACTGGGCATGACTCCGTCGGAGGCGATCGTCGCCGGCACCCGCAACGGCGCCTTCGCCGCCCGCGCTCTCGACGATTTCGGCACGATCGAAGCCGGCAAGTTCGCGGATCTCGTCCTCCTGGACGCGAACCCGCTGGAGAACATCCGCAACATCCGCCGGCAATCGATGGTGATGAAGGAAGGGAAGGTGATCGACGTCGACGCCCTCCCGACGCGCCCCGTGATGTTCGTCCGCTGATGGGACCGCGGAGGCGCCCGATGGGCGTCGCCTCGGATACGATATTGCTTGCCCATATTGCACGATATGGGTAGTATGGGTCAATGAAGACGACGATCGATATCCATAGCGAGCTTCTCGTTCGGGCCAAACGGTACGCCAGCGATAACCGTCGTTCTCTCCGATCCGTCGTTGAAGAGGGGTTGAGACGGGTACTCGAGGCGAGGCCGGTCGCCTCCGGATACCGGATGCCGGACTGCAGCAAGGGAGACCCCCGCGACGCAGATCCCCTGGCAGCCTACACGTGGCAGGATCTCTCGGAGATGATCTACGAGCCGAGCAGGATCTTCAAGCATCCCGACGCCGGATGATTGCGGTAGATACGAACATCCTCGTGTATGCGCATCGCCGGGAGTCGGCCCTCCACGAGTCGGCGCGCGACATGCTTGGGATGCTGGCGGAGGGCGACCGCGCATGGGGCATACCCTGGCCCTGCTGCTACGAGTTCCTGAGTGTCGTTACGAACCGGCGCATCTGGCGCGACGCAGCGACCGAGCCCGACGAGGCCTGGACCCAGCTTCGAGCCTGGACCGAGTCGCCCTCCAACCGCTTGCTGGGAGAGACGGACGGTTTCCTCGACCTGCTGGAGCGTTTGGTCACACGCCGGCGCGTCCGCGGTCCGCTCGTCCACGATACCCGGGTGGCGGCGATTTGCTTGGCTCACGGGGTGGAAGTCCTGCTCACGCGAGATCGCGACTTTGCGCTCTTTCCGGAACTGGTGACGCGAGACCCCTGGCGAGATCACCCCGCGTGAGGCGACCGGCATCCCGCGACACAGGCGCGTGCGAAGTGGTCGGCGGTGTCCCGGTTGGCGACATTGACTTCGCAGCTTGCCTCACGCACCGGGGACAGACGCCGGGCATCTCCGGGCGAAGTTGACCGACGCGTCGCTACCGCCGATCCAATAATCGCTGGAGCGTCGCACGTGCTGCGGCGTGGGGGTTGGGTATCGAGCCCGTCGGGGGCTTGGCGGCGAAGGGGATGGCGCCCACGCCGTCGACGGACTCGGGCAAGTCTTCGGGTGTCTCGCTGGGGGCCGCGGCGCCCGAAGCGGCGAAGAAGCGGAACTCGTCGCCCGGGTAGAGGATCCAGACCGACCGCGCCGCCGGGATGGCGTCGCGGTAGGTGTGCATCTTGTAGAGGTCACCGCGCTTGAAGTCCCCCCTACGCTCAGCCGCTCTCTCATCCGTTGCCTCTCCACCGGCCGTGGCATCTCCCTCGCCTCCGGCAAGTCCAGAATCGGCCAGCTTCTGGCGTCTGAACTTCGCGTCGAGCAGGTGGAGACCCCGGTTCGGTCCGCGCTCGATCTCGAGGGCGATGTCCGGGCGCAGCCTCAGCGAGTAGCTGTGGCGCGGTGGCGTCCGCGAGCGAGAAAACGATGCGTTGTAAGCCAGCTTGACACCACAAGTCCATTCAAACGCTCGATTCCCTTCGAGAGCGGTCTCGAACGAACTGCTCGTTGGGCGCGCGCGGTGCGACGGCGGTCCAATGAGGTCTTGAATGATGTCGGCGAAACGGAAGAAGCTCCAAAGCTCGTACAGGAGGGCGATGTTCTTGAGTTCCAGCAGGTCGCGCATTTCGCGCCGATCGAGCGGGATTCGGGGCGCGAGTCGGATCCGCGCGAAGTGCCGGAGCACATCCCTGTAGCCGCGCCGCCGCTGCAGGACCGTGGACGAAAACGGGATCCGCGCCAACGTTCCCACATCCTCCCACATGGAATGCCGCACGATGGGCATCAGCGTCTCGTCCATCCGGTCGCAATCGTCGAGCAGATTGCGTTCGAACGCGTTCCGCCGGTGTGCGACCGCCGAGCGCATTCGGCCGATGACCCCCCGTGCCTGACCGATGAACGCCTTGACGAAACGGTTCTCGGGCGTGTCGATCGTGGCCCGGATCCGCCGCTCGGACACAGTCTCCGGAAGCTGGCCTCCCAACTGCGAAGCGAGGGCCGCAACGGCCGGAGAGAGCGACGAGGTGTGTGCCGGAACGCCCGCCCGCGTCACCAGATCGAGCAGCGTCTGCTCGTCCACTCGCGTTAGCGCGTCAAGCCCGACTTCCCTGCGCTCCGTCCGCCAACGCCGGTACGGGGCGCGCTGGATCAACTCCAGGGCGGGTACGAGTCGCGTCGTGAGGGGGGCACGGTCCAGCAGGACATACCTCAGATAAACGAACGCGTGATAGAGCACTTCGTCACGAGGTGCCGGCCCCCGAGCGAACCGGGCGGCACCCGGATCCCCGGCCGCGAAGGGAAGGCTCGTGGCTACGTCCGTAAGATCCCCGAGGAGCGCTTCGAAGTCCTCCTCTCGGAGCTTGCCGGTGTACAGCTCCACGGGATGCCCGACGTGAGGGAGTTCGAGTACGCCGACGGAGTTAACGAGGTCGAGAACGAGCGCCCCGCGCCCGACCTCGGTCCAAACACCCGTCGGCAGGACCGCCTTGATGTCCGCAAGCAGTTCGCCCGGACCCTCCAGGATCCACCGCGACTCGCTCTGCAATCGCCAACGCCCATCCTGGAAGCGCGGAGGCTCGCCGGACCGCCACGGCATGATGGCGATGGGTGGGGATGCCTGGCCCGGCACGGATGTCTCGCCGCCTCCCGTTGAATCCGCCTCCGCCGTAGCAATCACCCGATCGACATCACTCGATGAACGCCGTGAAGCCGCGCTGCCGGAGACGCCGCAGCATGCGCCAGATCTTGGCCGCCGTGCGCGGGAACTCCGGATCGGGGCCGTCCGCAGCCCCATCGCCGGCGTCGGTCCCCTCCTCGGATTGCGGTCCCTCGGTCTCGCCTGCCGATCCGTCCGCATCGCCCTGAGACGTTCCCGCGGGAACGCCCGCGCGGGAGGCGGTCGTCCCATTGGGCCTCAGCCGTCCATTCACGACCGTCCATTCGTCGAGCCGGACGTCGGCATCCCCGCGCCTCCGCTCACCGCCATGCACGGCGAAGTCGAACAGCTTTTCCAACAGGGACTCCAGTTCCTGCTGCGTCCCGTGGAACTTCGGCAGCACCTTTTGGAGCAGAGCGAGATCGAACGCGGCCTTCACGGACTCGTCCCCGTTCGCCGACTGTTCCCGCGCGAGGTTGACGAACCGGGCGATCTCGTTTGCCACCCGATACCCGAAGTGCCGGTGCTCCTCCTCCAGGATGGCGTGCAGTTCCAGGAGGATCCGGGCGTACCGTCCACGGGCGACCCCGGTAAAATCAAGCCAGTCGTTGCGATCTGGCTTCTCGTAGGGCGTGAACCGAAGCGCCCCGTCCTTCCCGGCCGACAAATCGAGGTCGCCGGACTCGCGGCTTGCGACTCCATCCGTGTAGCCCTCGAGGTCGACCTGGTCGAACTCGATCGTGAACGCTCGGTCGAGCACCTTGGGGCTGAACATGTAGGTCGTCTCGTCAACGTTCACCGTGCCGGTGAAGAAGACGTTGTTCGGCACCCGGAGTTGTCTCGGCACGGGAACACCCGACTCCGCCGAACCGTCCTCTATCCCCTCGTCGTCATGGAGCGAGATCGGCTCGTCCGACTCAAGTGCCGAAAGAAAGTCGGAAAAATAATGCTCCACGCGGGCGAGGTTCATCTCGTCCAACACGACGAAGAAGGGATGCGGGGCCCTGTCGTCCTCCTTCTTGGCTCTCGCTTCCTCGTCCCGTGCCTCCAGAAGAAGCGAGAGGAACGGTGTCATGGAGTACGCGCCGGTGATGGGGTTCAAGTATCCCAGCAACCCTCGGTTGTCCACCCAGTCCGGCCGCACCGGAACGACGACGCGGTTGTCAAGTTTCCGCTCGGCGACTTCAGTATCCCCCAGCCGGAACTCGATCCGATGGTCGTCGGGCGTCTCCCCTTTCCCGAAACTGATGTAGAACTGGTCCCCTGGCTGGAGGTTCTCCAGATACCAATCGCGGAAGTCGTGTGCGCCCGCAAATAGGAGCCACGTCACGTTTCGATTCGGCTCACGGTAGAATCGGAGCTTCGTAAGCCCGCCCGGGTAGGCTACTTGGATCATGCGGCTAGCGGACCCTGACGTGGGAGCCACGAAGGACTCAACTTCGGCCGCGAACCTCACTGGCAGGATGATCTGACGCCACTTGAAGTGAAATGGCCGAGCCGTCATCCTGACCGCGTCGTCCGGTGCGCTCGACCTGTCGAGTTCCTCCGCAGGCTGGTCTTGGATCGTTGCCGGGAAACTGCGAGCGACCGCCATGGCGATCTGCGTCTTCCCCGTGCCCGAGATGCCGGTGAGAATCGCGAACCGCTTGGTCTGCAGGGCAAGGACGTAGTTTGCGACCGTCTCCGTCGGAAAAAGCAGTCCTCTTGCACCGAAGGATCCAACGAGGTCCCGAAACTGCGGTCGACCGGATCCGGTCGTTTGCTCCTGATCGTCACCCTGCAGGCCATCCGTGTCCGGATTGGTGCGGTAGCTTGGGTAAGGCAGTGCGAGTCCGAGTTCGCGGTTCAGGAAATCGACCACTTCGTTGGAGTGCGACTTGCGGTATGCGTTCTTACGAACCGTCGAAGCCGTGAGGGCAGCATGGTGAGCGTCCTCCAGGGATCCCCATATGTCAGCGGCCGCCTGCCAGCCCAGCTCAAAATTGTGCGCTCCCGGGATTCTTGGTCGGTCCCACGCGTGGAGGGCCAGATCATCTAGCGCCTTCCGCACCTCCGCATCCAGTCGCTCGGGCAGGAGGAGTATCCGCACCCGATCCTCATGAAGCCGGATCGCGCAGGCATTACCGACGTTAAGCGCCACGTAGGTACCGCCCCCGTCCACCGACGTCCCCCAGCCGGCGTGACTTTCTGCGTTCGCCACTTCGATGGATCTGGCGGTCGCACGGAGAATCGCTTTGCCGGCGTCGGAGTCGGCGAACGCAGCGAGGATTCCCATCCCTGAGCCGTCCCTGCCGACCGCTGAAGGCACCGGGGCGCTCAGCTTGCGCTCCGGGTACGGCAAGTCGCGATCGAGTGTGGATTTCAGAAAATCGATGACGGCGTGGGCTTCAGGGTTACTTATTTTCGAGTCCGTTCCCTCGTACTCCAGCATCTCGTGGTGGGCCCTCTCGAACGACTCCCATTGCTCGGCGGCCTCGGCCCAATCCAACGCGTAGCGCTCCGAACCCGGCTCTTGTACGAATGAACCGCAATAATCGCCTGCCGCAATCAGGGTTGTCATTGCTGCTGGATCCACGCTCTCCGCAACCAAGGCGATCTCGACCTTGTCGTCCCTGAGAGTGATCGCGAAGACTCGGCTGATTCTGAGGTTTACCGTCCAACCCTTTGATTTCCTAACGGTGGGAGTCCAATAGAGTCGTGCGCGGCGGTTCGCGACTTCGATCGAGTCGGCCATCCTGTGGAGAACTGCCCTGCCGTTGGGGTCGTCGGCGTAGCGCTGGAGCAGGGAAAGCGCTTCCGTCTCGTCTCTGGTCATGGCACCGCCGTGGCTGGGAGTGTCCGATTTGGCGAGTGAACGTGTCCGTGTGGGAGTGGTCCGTCCATACCCAAAATAAGGGGGGTGGCGTGCGACGTGGACGCTCGGTAGAGTCTCGCGCATGGATTTGAAGCTGAAGGGGAAAGTTGCGGTCGTGACCGGCGGGAGCCGGGGGATCGGGCTCTACATCGCGCGGGCGCTGGGGGCGGAAGGCGCGCGGCTGGCGCTATGCGCGCGCAACCGCGATCCGCTCGAAGAAGCGGCCGAGTCGCTGAGGGCGGACGGAGTCGCGGATGTCCTCACGGTGGCCTGCGACATCGCCGAGGAGGACGGCGCCCGACAAGTCGTTGACGCGGCGGTCGACCGCTACGGGGCGCTGGACGTTCTCGTGAACAACGTCGGGGGCAACCGGCGCGGGAAGTTCGAGGAGACGAGCGACCAGGACTGGCTGGACATCCTCCAGCTCAACGTCCTGTCGGGCTTCCGGGCCAGCCGGCTGGCGATCCC
Organism: Candidatus Palauibacter polyketidifaciens; assembly: GCF_947581785.1. Lineage (NCBI taxonomy): Bacteria > Pseudomonadati > Gemmatimonadota > Gemmatimonadia > Candidatus Palauibacterales > Candidatus Palauibacteraceae > Candidatus Palauibacter > Candidatus Palauibacter polyketidifaciens. Next base: position 77,067 of record NZ_CANPVO010000046.1, read on the forward strand.
CCACATGCGAGCGGCCGGAGGCGGGTCGATCGTCTTCGTGTCGTCGGTCTTCGGGCGTGAGAAGGGCGGCCCGGGGCTGTCGATCTACAACACGACGAAGACGGCGCTGATCTCGGCCGC
>NZ_CANPVO010000047.1 GCF_947581785.1 Candidatus Palauibacter polyketidifaciens
TTCGGCCTCGAGGTCGCCCGTGAGCTGATGGAAGATCCCGAACGCAGAGGTCACCTCGGTCGATTGCAGTCCGTTCGGATCGAAGAAAGTGAGCGTCATTCGGCGCAGGTGAATCTCGTTGTCCTCGCGCCATTCCGCCGTGTCGGCTTCGACCACGGCGCGCCGGACGCCATCGCGCGTGACGAACGTCCGCATCCCCCGCACGGCGGTGTCCACTCCCTCCGGCAGCGGTTCGCTCGCGGTCGGAGGCGCATCGCCGGACCCGCACGCAAGGAGAAACGGCAACAGCGAAACCCGGGCGAACAGGCCGAGCCGCACCGGTCCCCCCGGCGCATCGACCCCGCTCGCCCGCGCCGGCGCGCAGTCCGCACCGGCCTCCCGTTCAACCCGCAAACCGTCCTCCTTCTCGAAACTCCGTCACCAGCCCGTCCCATTCCCCTCGGGCGACGAGCAGGGCCTCCGCGAATTCGCGCACGGCCCCTGCCCCGCCGGGCACCGTCCCCACCCACACCGCGCCGGCCCGGACCTCGGGCACGGCGCCGACGACGGCGGCCGGCAACCCCACCCGCTCCATGACGGCGAGGTCCGTCAGATCGTCGCCAAGGTGCGCAGCCTGGTCCCAGGTGCAACCGCGTCGCGCGAGCATACCCCGAAGCGCCGAAAGCTTTCCCCTTCCGGAACCGAGCGAAACCTCCGCGATATCCAGCTCCCTCGCCCGCAGGCGGACGGCAGCGGATCGCTTGCCGCTGAGAAACGCAACCACGAGTCCCGCCCGCTGCATCATCCGGATCGCCAGGCCATCGAGTGCATGAAAACGACGCACGTCACGCGCGGCGCCGAGGGCGGAGTTCGAGTCCGCGCCGATCCAGATCGAACCGTCCGTGAGGACGCCGTCCACGTCGAGGGAGACGAAGCGGACGGACTCGGCGAGTCGACGATCCATCGGGGGTCTCGGGCTCATGGGTACCGGGCTCTCAGACCGCCACGACCTCGCGCACGCGCAGCGCCCGGTCCACCACACGCTCGAGTTCGGCGAGCGGCAGCATGTTCGACCCGTCGGAAGGCGCCGCGCCCGGGTCCGGGTGCACTTCGATGAAGAGGCCATCGGCCCCGGCCGCGACCGCCGCCGCCGCGAGCCGCCCGATGTGTTTCGGCTCCCCGCCGCTTCGCGACCCTTCCCCGCCCGGCAACTGCACGGCATGGGATGCGTCGAAGACCGTCGGGCAACCCGTCGCTTCGCGCATGAGGCCGAAACTCCGCATGTCCACGACCCACCGCCCGTAGCCGAAGGCGAACCCGCGCTCCGTCACCGCCATCTCCCGCGCCCCCGCCTCACGGAGCTTCCCGATGACGCCGCCGACATCTTCCGGGGCCATCCACTGCCCCTTCTTCACGTTCACCGGCCGGCCCGTGGCGGCCGCCGCCCGCAGCAGATCCGTCTGCCGGCAGAGAAAAGCCGGAATCTGGAGGGCGTCCACGACCTCCGCCGCGAGCGCCGCCTGTTCGGGGAGGTGAATGTCGGTGAGCAGCGGGAGTCCGGAGCGGTCGCGCACGCGGGCGAGCGCGGCCAGGCCTTCGTCGAGACCCGGTCCCCGGGGAGACGACGCGGAACTCCGGTTCGCCTTGTCGAACGAGGCCTTGAAGGTCACAGGCAGGTCGAGCCGCTCCCCGAGCTCCGCCAGGTGATCCGCGACCTCGAAGTTCAAGGCGTCGCCCTCGAGCACGCACGGCCCCGCGATGAGAAAGAGCGATGTACGCCGGCGACCCGAAAAAAAAGAGGGACGCCCCGGCTTCATCTCCCGACCGTGACCCCGCTCGTCCCGGCCGCCGCCGAGTCCGCCCACCCCTCGGCCGTTCGGTTCCGCGCGGCGGAGTCCAGGGGTGCGTCCCGCCGCGCCAGCGCCGCCTCGACGAACGCCGCGAAGAGCGGGTGCGCCTTCGTCGGCCGCGACTTGAGTTCCGGGTGAAACTGCGTACCGAGGAAGTAGGGATGCTCGGGAAGCTCGAGCATCTCGACGAGTCCCCCGTCCGGCGACATGCCGCTGAAGACCAGCCCCTGCGCGCCCAGCGTCTCCCGGTAGGCCGGGTTGACCTCGTACCGGTGGCGGTGCCGCTCGGAGATCTCGTCGGCGCCGTAGACGCCGTGCGCCCGGGATCCCGGCTGAAGCAGACACGGGTAGGCGCCGAGCCGCATGGTCCCGCCCATGTCCGTTACCTTGTGCTGCGAGTCAAGGAGCGAGATCACGGGATGGTCCGTCTTCGCGTCGAACTCGGTCGAGTGCGCGGTCGGGAGATTGCACACGTTGCGCGCAAACTCGATGATGGCGCACTGCAGACCCAGACAGATCCCGAAATAGGGGACCTCGCGCTCCCGGACGAACCGGATCGTGTCGAGCATCCCGTCGATGCCGCGCTCCCCGAAGCCGCCCGGGATGAGAACGCCGTGGAAGGGCTCGAGGAAGTCGGTCCCCCGCGCCTCCACATCCTCCGCGGACCGCCACTCGACATCCACCTCGACATCGCTGACGGCGCCGCCGTGGATGAACGCCTCCGCGATCGACTTGTAGGAGTCCACGAGTTCCGTGTACTTCCCCACCACGCAGATCCGGACCCTGCCGTTCGCCGGGTTCTTGATCCGGTCCACCATCGCCATCCAGCCGTCAAGATTCGGCGCAGGCGTGTCGAACCCGAACTGCTCGCAGACGCGGTCGTCCACCTCCTGCGCGCGATAGGTGAGCGGGAGCTCGTAGATCGTCGATACGTCGCGGGACTCGATGACCCGGTTCACCTCGACGTTGCAGAAGCGGGCGATCTTCTTCTTGATCCCGTCGTCGAGGTCGTGTTCCGTACGGCACACGAGCAGGTCGGGCTGGATTCCGATGCTCAGGAGTTCCCGCACCGAGTGCTGCGTCGGCTTCGTCTTCAGTTCGCCGGACGCATTGATCCAGGGGACGAGCGTGAGGTGGATGAAGAGGGAGTGCTCGCGCCCGACATCCTGCCGGAACTGCCGGATCGCCTCCAGGAAGGGGAGCGACTCGATGTCGCCGACGGTTCCGCCGATCTCCGTGATCACGACGTCGTGGCCCTTGTCCAGGCGCCGCACCGCCATCTTGATCTCGTCGGTCACGTGCGGGATGACCTGGACCGTCGCGCCTAGGAAATCGCCGCGCCGCTCCTTCGTGATGATGTCCTGATAGACGCGGCCCGTCGTGACGTTGTTCGCCTGCGAGAGCGACTCGTCGATGAACCGTTCGTAGTGGCCGAGGTCGAGGTCGGTCTCCGCACCGTCGTCCGTCACGTAGACCTCGCCGTGCTGGAAGGGCGACATCGTCCCGGGATCGACGTTGAGGTACGGATCGAACTTCTGGATCGTCACGCGCAGGCCCCGCTCGACGAGCAGGCGCCCGATCGAGGCCGCGGTGATCCCCTTCCCGAGCGCGGAGACGACGCCTCCCGTAATGAAGATGTACTTCGTCGTTGACGTTTCGCCCGTCATCCCCGCACCTCCTTGCTGGACAATACTCTCTCCGCCCGCATGATGTCGGCAGGAAGATCGACCCCCGGCTCGGTCCACGGACCGAGTTCGACGTGAATCCGCATGCCCGCTTCGAGCGCCCTCAGTTGCTCCAGCCGCTCGGCCCGTTCGAGCGTGGATTCGGGCAGGGCCGCCCACCGCTTGAGAGCGGAGCGCCGGCACGCGTACACGCCGACGTGGCGGAGCCGCGCACGGGTGCCGAACTCCGGCTCGTCCCGGGAGAACGGGATGGGGCTGCGGCTGAAGTAGAGCGCCCTTCCGTCGGCGGCCCGGGCGACCTTCACCACGGCCGGGGATCGCCACTCCTCATCCGCCCGGATCGGGGCCGCGATCGTCGCGACCTCCTCCGCCCTCCGCACGGCGCCCTCGATCGCCCCGCCGTCCACGAACGGCTCGTCCGCCTGGAAGTTCACGACGACGTCGTCCTCGGCCGCGCCGAGAAGGTCCGCCGCCTCATCCACGCGATCCGTGCCGGAGGCGTGGTCCGACCGCGTGCGGACGACCTCTGCATCGAACCCCCGCGCACAGCCCTCGATCTCGTCGCTGTCGGTCGCGATCACGACCCTGTCGAAGGAGCGGATCGCCGAAGCGGCGCGCCAGCACCACTCAAGGAGCGTGCGGCCGGCCAGCGGCTGGAGGGGCTTCCTGGAGATACGGGTGCTGGAGATACGTGCGGGAAGGACGCAGATCACGCCCATCGCTGGGGAGGCCGGGAGACGGTCCGGAGCGGCATCGCGAAAAGCTAGACTTGCGCTCCGGGGTTGTCAAAAGAATCAGCGCGGCGGCGGCATCCGGCCGGGTCGCGCGGAGCGGCGGGTTCGGACCTCCACGAAGCCGATAAGACCGGGATCTCCGGGCTCCGCCGTGGAGCCGGCGGCGGCCCCGAATTCGAGCCGGAAATCCCACATCCGCAGGGCGAGTCCCCCCTGGATCGAGCCGTACAGATCGAAGTCGCCGTGTTCCGAACCGACGCCCCCGACGCTGCCGCGTGCGAAGGCGTCCAACCCCCCGAGTGCCGCATCGCCGAGAAGCGGGATCGCATAGGTCGTTTCGGCGTAGAGCAGGCGCGGGCCGCGCAGACCCCGCAGCGGCATCGTGGGCAGGGTCCCGATGCCCCCGATCGTCGAGTAGCGCTGCTCGGGCAGGAGGCCGGTGACGTCGAGGCGTCCGATCGCGAACGCTTCCACGGCATGCCCCGACGGCGTCACGCGGCGGAGAGAGAAGCGCCCCTCCAGCAGCAGGAAGTCGTACAGGCGGGGGGGAATGTTCGGAGTCCCCGGGATCGCGGGCCCAACCTCAATCCGCCGAATATCATCCTCGAATCCGGCCTCGGCGGCGAGCCCGAACGCCATGTGCCCGCCGCGGCCGGCGACGGCCCAATCAAAACCCAGACGCCCGAACCAGATACTCCCGCTGTTGATGAACAGAGCCGGCTCGAACCACTCGACGGCGTTGGTGTACTCCCCGCCGATGAGGACGGTCACGTTGCGGCGGCGGACCGATTCCGCTTCCTCCCTTCCTCCGGCGACGACGACGCGCCAGCGGGGCGCATCCTCCCACACGGGCGGCTCGGGCGACACCCACTCCAGTTCCAGTCCGAACTCCTTCGCGTCGTAGTGGTTGCGCACATCGTCGGCCGCGACGAAGTGCGCCAGGCTGTTGTACCACACCGGCCGGATCCAGTTGTCGTTGCTCACGGTCGCGCTGGTCGCGTACAGGCCCAGTCGGACGCGCTCGCCGAGGAGCCACGAGTTGTGGAGGCGGTAGTCCACATCCCCGCGGGCGGGGATCCACGTGATGCCGCCCGCGAGTTCGGGCCGGCCGGGAACGGCGGAGAGGCGGGCCAACGCGCCGACCGGGAAGGCGAGGCCGTTCACGCGGTCGTAGGTGGGGAGATGGAAGCCGTACGTGCCGTCGAATTCGAAGGCGGGGTCCGGGTCGATCTCCGGGATGATCTCGAAACCGCCCCGCGTGGGCCGGACGCGCAGCGGTTCGTTCGGACGATACGTGACGGCTCCCTCGACTTCCGCCACGTCCGAGTCGTAGAACCCTCCCCCGAGCACGACCACGTCCCCCGTGATGGAGGCGCCGGAGCGAAGGAAGAGGTCGCCGTCGACGACATAGAGATCGCCCTCGATCCGTCCCGCGATGCGCGCCGTACCTTCGAGCAGAAGGACGGCTTCCGGCACCGTGTCTCCCCGCGCCAGGACCGTGTCCGTCGTCCACACCGTGAAGCCGCCGGCTTCGAGGAAGGCCTCGAGCGCCGCCTGCGCTTCCGACCGCGGCTCCTCCGCCAGCCACACCTCCTGCCCGTCCGCCGCGGCCGGCACTCCGGCGGCCGAAGCCGCGGCGAGCGCGGCCGCGAGGCCGAGGCGCTTCACTTCGCGGCCCTCACCGGCGTCCGCCAGCGGTCCCACGCGATCACCTCCTCGCGAGGCAGCCGCTCCGGCAGCTCCGCCAGCCCATCGTGATATCCGAGGCAGAAGAGGGCCACGATCGGAACGTGCTCCGGCACGCTCAGGATCTCGCGGACGTCACCCTCCCGAAAGCCGTACACCCAGCTCGACTGCACCCCTAGATCCGCCGCCGCCAGCATCATCGTCTGGGTCGCGGCGGCGAGATCCATGGCGAAGCTCGGGCGGCCCGTGCCGCTCACGTGCGAGTGGATCCGCGCGCAGCAGGCGACAACGACGGGCGCCGTCCTCACGTGCGGATGGTTGAAGGCGGCCGCGGCGATCCTGTGGCGCGCGAGCGCCTCCTGCACGACGACGAGGCGCCATGGCTGCGCCTCCCGAGCGGACGAGGCGTAGCGTGCCGCCTCCAGCACCGCCTCCACGACCTCGGGTTCGACGAGCCGGTCGCGGAAGCGCTTGACCGGACGCCGGTTGCGCGACAGGTGGAGGAGGCGGGTCAACCTCATGAGCGTCGCCTACCCGCGCGGATGGTGGCTGCGGTGCATCTGGCGCAGGTGCGACCGGTCCACGTGCGTGTAGATCTCGGTCGTCGAGATGTCTGCATGTCCGAGCATCTCCTGGACCGACGCGAGGTCGGCCCCCCCCTCCAGCAGGTGAGTCGCAAAGCTGTGGCGCAGCGTGTGGGGCGTCACGCGCTTCAGGATGCCGGCACGTTCGACGTGGCGGCGCAGAATCTTCCAGACGCCCATCCGGCTCAACGGAAACCCCCGGGCATTGAGGAAGATGTGTCCGGCGGATCGCCCCCGGTCGAGCGCCGGTCTGGTGGTTCGAAGGTATCGGCGCACCGCCGAGCGCGCAGCCGCGCCGACGGGAACGAACCTCTCCTTTCCCCCCTTCCCTCGCACGCGCACGAGGGCTTCCTCCAGATCGAGTTCCCTTCCCTGCAGGGCGACGAGTTCCGACACCCGGAGCCCACAGCCGTAGAGCATCTCGAGCATCGCCTCGTCCCGCGGCGCCGTGCGGCTCTCCGGGTCCGTCGCTCCGATCAGCGCCTCGATCTCGTGGACGGAAAGCACGTCGGGCAGAGAGCGCCCCGCCTTGGGCGCTTCGAGGCGTTCGCTCGGATCGGACTCGATCGCGTTCTCGACGATGAGGAAGCGGAAGTAGCCGCGCAGCGCATACACAGTGCGCGCGACGCTCGAGGCCGCTCGTCCCTCCCCGGCCAGGCGAGCGACGTGGTCGCGGAGAAGTCCGTACGTGACTCCGGCCGGCTCCGCGACGCCCTCCGAAACCGCGAACGCCGCGAAGCGCCGGGCCTCGCGCAGATACGCGTCGATGGTGCGCGGGGAGAGCCCCCGCTCGAAGCCGAGGTGGTCGCGGAAGGACTCGAGGTGGAAGGCGCGCTCGATCCCCGGGCTTTCTCCGGTCACGGCGGCACCCGCGGCCCGTCGGCGTCGCCGCCGGAGTCGTCGTCGGGCTCCGTGGACGCCGGTGGAGCCTCCTCCCGCCGGCTTCGGACCCACCAGCCGACGATGCCGCCGATGAGGACGACGGCCACGACGAGGAGCCACGCGTTCACCTGGCCGAGAAGCGCCATGAGGCGGTCCACGTTTCGCGAGGCGAACATCCCGCCCGCGAGCATAAGCCCGTTCCAGAGGAGCGAGGCGGCGACGACCGGGGCCATCGCACGCACCGCCCCCAACCCCGTGAAGCCCGCGAAGGTGGGGACGACCACACGCAGCACCGGCAGGCAGCGGGCGAAGAAGATGGCCCACAACCCGTGCCGCTCGTAGAAGAGGGTCAGGCGCCGGAACTGGTGCGGGCGGAGGAGGCGCCGCCCCCACCGGGTCTCGAACGCCCCTCGGCCGTGCCGGCGCGCGAACCCGAAGACGACCATGGCGCCGCCGGAGTTCGCGATCCACGCGCAGAGGAGGACGGGGAGAGGCTGCAGGGAGCCCCGGTCCGCAAGCACGGCGCCGAGTACGACGAAGGTGTCGGACGGGACGGGCGGAAAGATGTTCTCGAGAGCGGACCCGACGGTGATGAGCGCGTAGGCCGTGACCGCCGGGAGGGCGATAAGGAAGTCGAGGAGGGGTTGAACGCCGGGGACCTCAGTCACCGTCCCCCTCGGCCCCGGACACCGTGGCGACCGCGATGGCGGCGAGGCCCTCGCCCCGTCCGATCCATCCCATCCCCTCGTTCGACTTTCCCTTCACCGACACGCCGCCCGGCCCCGTGCCGAGCGCCCGGCCGAGCCGCTCCCGCATCGCCTCGGCGTGTGGCCCGATGCGCGGCCGCTCGGCGATGACGGTCGCGTCGACGTTCACGACCCGGAGTCCCCCCTCGCGCAGTCGGCACACCGCCTGGGCGAGAAGTTCGACGGAGTCGGCGCCTTCGTACGCGGGGTCCGTGTCCGGGAAGAGCGCGCCGATGTCCCCGAGGCCCGCCGCGCCCAGGAGCGCATCCGTAATCGCGTGCGCAACCGCGTCCCCATCGGAGTGTCCCTTGAGTCCGGGCGCGTTCGGGATCGACACGCCCCCCAGCACGAGGGGCCGCGTCTCATCGAAACGGTGGGAATCGTACCCGACGCCGGTTCGCACCGGACGAACCTCCGAGCGGCCGGTCTGCGCTAGCCCCTCGCGCCCAGGATGCGGAGAGCGAGATGGGCCGCGTTCTTCGCGTTGTCGATGCCGACGGCGGCGACGGGGACGCCCGGCGGCATCTGCGCACACGAGAGGAGCGCGTCGAGCCCGCCGAGCGTGCCCGCCGAAACGGGAACGCCGATCACCGGCAGCGACGTGTGCGCCGCCACGACGCCGGGGAGCGCCGCCGACAGTCCCGCCCCGCAGATCACGACGGAATGGCCGGCCGCCGCCGCGCCCTCCGCCAAGTCCGCGGTCCGCTTCGGCTGCCGGTGGGCCGAACTCACCTCGACCTGCACCTCCACGCCGTTCTCCCGAAGGATCGCCACGCCCTTCTCCATCGTGGGCATGTCCGATTCCGACCCCATCATCACGAGTACCGAACTCATTCCTCTAGTCTCCGTTCCAGCGCCGAACGGCCAGACAGACGTTGTGGCCGCCGAACCCGAAAGAATTCGAGAGCGCGACCTCGACCTCCCGCTCGATCACCCCTCCGTGGGCGTATTCGAGATCGCACTCGGGATCCGCTTCCTCGAAGTTGATCGTGGGCGGGATGATCCCGTGCCTGCAGACGAGGGCTGAGATCGCCCCCTCGATGGCCCCCGCCGCTCCCAGCGTGTGTCCCGTCATCGACTTCGTCGAACCCACGACGATCGAGTAGGCGTGATCGCCCAGAACATCCTTGATCGCCTTCGTCTCCGAGACGTCGTTCGCGGGCGTCGAGGTCCCGTGCGCGTTGATGTACCCGATGTCCGTCGGGTCGACGCCCGCGTCGTCGAGCGCCTGTTCCATGGCGAGCCGCGCCCCCGATCCATCCGGCACCGGCGCCGTCATGTGGTAGGCGTCCGCGCTCTGCCCGAAGCCCGCGAGTTCCCCGAGGATCAGGGCGCCGCGTGCCTTCGCGTGTTCCATCTCCTCGAGGATGAACATCCCCCCGCCTTCCCCGAGCACGAACCCGTCCCGGTGAGCGTCGAAGGGTCGCGAGGCCCGCTTCGGATCGTCATTGCGCGTCGACATCGCCCGCATGTTCGCGAAGCCGGCGACCGCGAGCGGCGTGATCGTGGACTCGCTGCCCCCCGTGATCATCACATCGGCCTCGCCGTTGCGGATCGAGCGGAAGGCCAGCCCGACGGAGTGGCCGCTGGAGGCGCAGGCCGACACGGTCGCGTAGTTGGGGCCCTGCGCCCCGTATCGCATGGAAACCATGCCCGAAGCCATGTCCGGGATGAACATGGGGATGAAGAAGGGGGAGACGCGCCGCGGCCCGCCGGCGAGCAGCTTCTCGTGCTGAGCCTCGAGGAGCGGAAGCCCGCCGATCCCGACGCCGATGAGCACGCCGACCCGATCCGGAGGAAGCTCTCCGAACCCCTCCGCGAAGCCCGCCTCGGTCACGGCCTGGTCCGCCGCGGCCATCGCGAAGTGGAGGAAACGGTCCGCCCGCCGGGCATCCTTGCGGTCCATGTGCCGGGCCGGGTCGAAGTCCTTCACCTCGCAGGCGAAGCGCACCGAATGGTCGGTGGTATCGAACTGCGTGATGGGCCCGGCGCCGCTCTCGCCGCGGATGAGCGCGTCCCAGGTCGAGTCGGGGTCGAGCCCGATCGGGGTGACGAGGCCAACCCCCGTGATCGCTACACGTCTTCTCATGAAATGAAAGGCCTGCGGCTGCCGGCGGCCGGCGCGAAAGCCGCGATCCCTAGACCTTCTCGTTCAGGTAGGCGATGGCCTCCTCGACCGTCTGCATCCTCTCCGCGTCCTCATCCGGGATCTCGATCCCGAACTCCTCCTCGAAAGCCATCACGAGTTCGACGGTATCGAGCGAGTCGGCGCCCAGATCATCGACGAAGTTCGCGTCGTCCACCACCTTCTCCTGCTCCACGCCGAGTTCCTGCGCGATGATCTCCCGCACGCGTGCCGCGTTGTCCATGATTGCGTGTTCTCCTTGTATGAAGGGGACCGACCCGCGGCCCCGCCGTTTCCCGACCCTGTTCCAGCGATCGTACCGGCGACCGAATATGCCGCGTCGGCGCTACGACTGCATGACCATCCCGCCGTCGACGACGATCACCTGCCCGGTAACGTACGAAGCCCCGGGACCGACGAGAAATCGCACCACCGTGGCGACATCTTCCGGGGACCCCGGCCGGCCGAGGGGAATCCTCTCCGACATGGCTTTTTGAACGCTCTCGGGCAGTCCGGAGGTCATGTCCGTGGCGATGAACCCCGGCGCGACGGCGTTGGCCCGCACACCGCGACTCGCAAGCTCCTGAGCGACGCTTCGGGTGAGCGAGATCAGGGCGGCTTTGGCCGCCGCATAGTTGGACTGGCCGCGGTTTCCCGTCAAGCCCACGACGCTGGAGATGTTCACGATGTTCCCGGTGCGCCGCTTCATCATGCCGCGGGCGACGGCCCGCATGAGATAGAACGCCCCCGACAGATTCGTATCGAGCACGGCGCGCCAGTCCTCGTCCTTGAGGCGGAGGACGATGTTGTCGCGCGTGATGCCCGCGTTGTTCACGAGGATCGTCGCGTCGCCGAGGCTCCCGGAGACGTCCGAGACGAGTCCCCGGCACGCCTCCGGATCGGAGACGTCGCAGCCGAAGCCCGCATGGCCCTCTCCCGGCAGGCGCTCGGCCACGGCCCGGGCCCGGTCCGCTCCGGTGCCGACCACGGCAACGCGCGCCCCTCCCCGGGCCAGTTCCGTCGCGATCGCGGTCCCGATGCCGCGCGTCGCTCCCGTGACGATGGCGATCTCCCCCGTCAATTCGCTCATTCAGGCACCCTTCAGTCCGAAGATCCGAGATAGCCGTCCACGGACCGAGAATCCCCGACCGCGGTCACGCGCAGACTTCGATCGATGCGGCGGGCGAGGCCCGAGAGCACGTTGCCGGGTCCGACCTCGAGCCAGCGCTTGGTCCCCGCCTCGCGGATACGGTCGATCCCCTCCATCCACCGGACGGGCGACGTGAGCTGCAGGATGAGGGTTCGCCGCGCCTCCTCCGAGCCCGTCACGGGCGTCGCCGTGGCGTTGGAGACGATGGGAAAGGACGGCTCCCGCCAGGCCGCCCCCTCGAGCGCAGCCGCCAGTCCGTCCGTCGCCGTCGCCATGAGCGGCGAATGGAACGCACCGCTCACGTTGAGCGGGAGGACGCGGCGCGCGCCGGCTTCCGAGGCGAGCCGGCCGGCCGCAGCCACGGCCTCGACGTCGCCGCTGATGACGACCTGGCCGGGCGCGTTGAGATTCGCGGGCACGGCCGCCCCTCCAGCCTCCGTCGCGCGCGCGCACGCGTCGGCAACGGATTCGGCATCCAACCCGAGTATGGCGGCCATCGTGCCCGGCCGGTCCGCGCCCGACGCCCCCATGAGCCGTCCGCGCTCCCGCACGATCCGGAGACCGTCCTCGAAGCCGAAGGCACCGGACACGAGGTAGGCCGACAGCTCCCCGAGCGAGTGTCCCGCGCCGATGCCGGGCTTCCCGGCGCGCGCGGCGATGAGATGCCAGATGGCGAAGGAGTGCAGCATGATCGCGGGCTGCGCGTTCTCCGTCGCCCGGAGTTCCTCCTCGGGCCCCTCCCAGCAGATCCGGCTCAGCGGCATGCCGAGGGTGTCGTCGGCCCGCTCGTAGAGTTCCCGCACCGACCCATCGTCCTCCGCCAGGTCCCGGCCCATGCCCACGTACTGGGCCCCCTGTCCCGGGAAGAGGAGCGCGACCCCGCTCACAAGCCGCTCTCCTGCGGCATCCGGGCGAGGGACGTGCGAGTGACGGAAGTGAAGCGCGAGGCGGCACAGTCGGCCGCCGTGCGGATCCCGTTCATGATCGCGCGCGGGGGGGAGGTCCCGTGACAGATGACGGTGACCCCGGCCACGCCGAACAGGGGCGCGCCGCCGTACTCCGCATAGTCGAGGAAGCGCAGCGCCTCGCCGAGCCTGCCACCTTCGCCGACGCCGGCGTTCCGGAAGATCTCGAGCACGAACTCGGCGATCGACTCATAGAATTTAAGCAGCACGTTGCCGACGAAGCCGCCGCACACGAGCACGTCGCAGGCCCCGGTCACGATGCGGTGTCCCTCCACGTTTCCGATGAAATCGAGTTCGTGGTCGGCGGAGAGGAGGCCGTGGGCCGTCGCCATGACGCCTCCTCCCTTCTCGCCCTCCGCCCCGATGTTGAGCAGTCCGATCCGCGGCCGCTCGATCGAGAGCGTCCGGCGCAGGTAGGTCGATCCCAGGTGCGCGAACTGGTGCAGCTGCCGCGGGGTGACGTCCACGTTCGCGCCTACGTCCATGACGAGGACGCGCCCGGTCGCGGTCGGGAAGAGGGCGCCCACCGGCGGCCGGTCCACGCCGGGGAGCAGGCCGAGCGTGAGCACGGACGCCACGACCGTGGCCCCCGTCGGTCCCGCCGACACGAAGCCATCAGCCTTCCCGTCGCGCACGGCCTCCAGCCCGCGGACGATGGTGCTGTCCGCCTTCCGCCGCACGGCGAGCGCGGGCGGCTCCGCCGGATCGATGGACTCCTCCGCGGCGAGCCACGCCACGCGGTCGCGCGGGAACCGGGTTCGTGCTCCACGGAGGAGGCTTTGCGGGCCTACGAGCAGGAGGGATAGATCGTCCGGCCATGCGTCGAGCGCGCCCTCGGCGGCCTCGAGAGTGGCCTCCGGCGCGGCATCGCCGCCCATGAGGTCGAGTGCGACCCGCATCACGGTCGGCTGCCCAGATGATCTACCCGGCCCGGCCGCCGGATGGGCGGCCGCGCTCGGGAGGTTCAAAAGTCGTCGATCTGAACGACCTCGCGATCCCCGTAGTATCCGCAGGTCGGGCAGACGCGGTGCGGTCGTTTCGGATCCCCGCATTTGGGGCATGCCTGGCGCGCGTTGTCCGGCGCCTTGTAGTGCGTACGCCGCTTGCGCTTGCGCTGCTTCGACGTCCGTCTCTTGGGAACAGCCATATCGTCAACTCACTCCTGGCAGCCATTGGCTCGTGTGCCGCGTGCGACGTTCGATTCGAGCGGAACACGGCAACTGGCACTTTTCGCCCTCGAATGTCAAGGAATGTCGCCCTCCGAACCGCCCTCCGAACCGCCTCCCGATCCCTCCAGCGCGGCCCAGCGCCCGTCGGGTTCCGGCGGGGGGCAGCGACAGGCCTCTTCCGCGAGCCGCACGCCGCACGTCGGGCAGAGCCCCGGGCAGTCATGCGAGCACTCCACCCAGGCGGGTGCGTTGACCCACAACTCCTCGCGGATCGGCCCCGCCAGGTCGAGTTCGCCCGACTCCGCGTCCAGCGCCCAGACCCCCTCTTCCCCGGGCGTGACCCGACCGGGCGGACGGTACAGCGCGGCCCACCTCGCGCGCACGCCGATCCGCGTGGGCTCGAGGCAGTGCCGGCACGCTACGACGGCGCGAGCGCCGAGCGTTCCCCGGGCGCGAATCGCGGCCCCGTCCGCACGCCGGACTTCGACCTCGACATCGACGTATTCGAAGGGCAGCGGCAACGCGCCGAGCGATTCACCCGGCGCCTCGACCCGAAACGCCCGCTCGATGGGGCCGGCGTCGAGGCCCGCAAGTCCGATCCGGGCGGTTTCCGGCCGGTTCGGCAGGTCCGGCGGGTCGGGTGATCGCGGGGCGCGCCGCGGACTCACGCGCTTCCGATGAGGTCGACCTGTCCGAAGAAGAAACCGAGTTCGACCCTCGCGTTCTCGTCGGAGTCGGAGCCGTGGATCGCGTTGCGCTCCTTGCTCTCCGCGTACAGCGCGCGGACGGTGCCCGGCGCGGCCTCGGCCGGATCCGTGGCGCCGATGATCTCGCGCAGGTAGGGCACGGCCCGCTCGTGTTCGAGCGCGAGCGCCATGCAGGGCCCCGACGTCATGAACTCCACGAGCGCCCCGAAGAACGGCCGCTCCCGGTGCACGGCGTAGAATGCCTCGGCTCCGGCGCGCCCGAGCCGCAGGACCCGTGACCCCCGTATGCGAAAGCCCGCGTCCTCGAGCGCGGCGAGAACCCTGCCGACCTTCCCGGACCCGAACGCATCGGGCTTGATGATCGCGAGCGTCATCGTCTGCACGTCTTCACTCCCCTTTCGTTTCTTCCGTTTCGCCCGCCGTGTCCCGAAGCAGGAGCCTTCGTATGATGTCGCCGCGCGTCAGAAACCCGACGAGCTGGCCCTCTCGGACGACCGGCAGGCGTTCGATTTCCCGGTCCAGCATCAGACGAACCACGTTGGCCAGCGGTTCGTCCTCCTTCACGCACATCACGGTGCGTTCCATGATGTCGCGCACCTCCCCGGCGGCGTCGCCTCCGGCCGCCGGCCCGCCGGCGTCCGCCCGCTCGAGCGCGGGAAGGAGCCGGCTGATCAGCAGGCGGTCCGTGAGCATCCCGAGCACATGGCCCTCGTGATCGATGACGGGCATCGCGCGCAGCCGCCTCCGCGCAAGCATTTCCGCCGCATCCTCCAGCGTCATCCCGGGAGCGGCCGTGGTCACGTCGCGGGTCATGATCTCACGAACCTTCATTGCCGCCTCCTGCCGGTTCTGCGTCGCAGCGTTCCCTGCCCCGGGTCCCCCGCCAAGGGTTCCCGCCCCGGCCGCCCTAGCCTTCTCGTATCAGCCCGACCAGGTCGGCGGGTCTCCGCGCGACCCCGATCCCGTGGCTCTCGAAGGCGCGGATCTTCTCCTCCGCAGTCCCCTCGGAGCCCGAGATGATCGCGCCCGCGTGCCCCATGCGCCGTCCGGGCGGCGCGGTCTGGCCCGCGATGAACCCGACGACGGGCTTGCTCATCTCCCGCGACACGTATTCCGCCGCCACCTGCTCGTCCGTCCCGCCGATCTCCCCGATGACCGCGACCGCCTCCGTCTCCGGATCCGCCTCGAACGCGGCGAGACAATCGACGAAGTCCGTGCCGATGAGCGGATCTCCGCCGATCCCGACGCAGGCGGACTGCCCGATACCGGCGCGCGTGAACTGGAAGATGACCTCGTAGGTGAGCGTGCCGGAACGGCTCACGATGCCGACCGGCCCCTCGCGCACGATCTGGCCGGGAAGGATCCCCACCTTGCAGCGGCCGGGGACGATGAGTCCCGGACAGTTCGGGCCGATGAGACGCGCGCCCTTCTCCCGCACGTACGGGAGCACGCGCAGCATGTCCCCCACGGGTACGCCCTCCGTGATGCACACGATGAGCGCGATCCCCGCGTCCGCCGCCTCGAACACCGCATCCGCCGCGAAGCGCGCGGGCACGTAGATGACGCTCGTGTTCGCCCCCCGCTCGGCCACCGCCTCCTCCACGGTGTCGAGCACGGGCACGCCGCCGTCGAACGTTCGGCCGCCCTTTCCCGGGGTCACGCCGGCCACGACGCGCGTGCCGTACTCCATCATCTGCCGGGTGTGGAACGAGCCGTCGCGCCCCGTGATCCCCTGGACCACGAGTCTCGTATCGTCTCCGATGAAGATCCCCATCAGCCGCCGCCCGCCCGTCCGACGGCGGTCTCGACCGCACGGTCCATGTCCACCATCGCCTCGAAGCCCCGCGAGGCGAGGATCGCGACGCCCTCCTCCTCGTTCGTTCCCGTGAGGCGGATCGTGATCGGGACCCCCAGTTCCATGCGGCTCGTCGCCTCCACGATCCCGTTCGCGACATCGTCGCAGCGCGTGATGCCGCCGAAGATGTTGAACAGGATCGAGTTCACCTTCGGGTCCTCGGTGATGAGTTCGAGCGCGGCCACGACCTTGTCCGGATTCGACGAACCGCCGATGTCGAGGAAGTTCGCGGGCTCGCCGCCGTAGTACTTGACGAGGTCCATCGTGGCCATCGCGAGGCCGGCCCCGTTCACGCAGCAGCCGACGTTGCCGCCGAGCTGGATGTACGAGAGTTCAGCCTCGCGCGCCCGAACCTCGGCCGCGTTCTCCGCCTCCGTATCGCGGAGCGCCGCGACCTCCGGGAGCCGGAAGAGGGCGTTGTCATCGATATTCATCTTCGCATCGATCGCCTTAACTTCGCCGGCGGGGTTCACGATCATCGGGTTGATTTCTGCCAGCGTGGCGCCGCTCGCCCGGTAGGCCTCGTAAAGCTTCGCGATGATGGACGAGGCCTGCCGCGCCGCGCGGGGGTCGTCGTAGAGGTGGTGTCCGAGGAGCGCCGCCTGGTGCGCGAGGAGCCCGTAACGCGGATCCACCGCGACCTTTCGGATGGCCTCGGGCATCGTCGCGGCGACCTCCTCGATGTCGACGCCGCCCTCCGAGGAGACCATGATCGTGTCCGCCCGGCGCGCCCGGTCGAGCACGATGCCGACGTAGGCCTCGGACGCGATGTCCTCGGCCGGCGCCACGAGGACCCGCCGCACTTCGATCCCCTTGATCTCCATCCCGAGGATGGCTTCGGCCCTCTCGCGCGCCTCGGCCGGCGTGTCGGCGAGCTTGACGCCCCCCGCCTTGCCGCGCCCTCCCGCGTGGACCTGGGCCTTGACCACGACCGGCCCGCCGAAGCGTTCGGCCGCCGCCCGGGCTTCCTCCGCCGTCGCGGCGACCTCCGCCTCCGGCACGGGGATGCCGTGCCGGACGAAGATCTCCCGCGCCTGGTATTCATGAATGTTCATCGCCTCGAATCTCGCTTCAAATTGCCGGCAGGTCGACCCCCTGGCCGGCCAGAAAGGTTCGCGCCACCTCCGCGATCTCCCGCACCCGCGTCTCCGTGTCCGCCTCGATGCGGGCCACGACGACCGGCTGCGTGTTGCTCGCCCGGATCAGCAGCCACCCGCCCTCGAAGAGGACGCGGACGCCGTCGATGTCGATGACCTCGTAACGCTCGCGGAAGAAGCGCACGGCCTCCGCCACGACGCCGAACTTCCGCTCCTCCGGACAGTCGATGCGCAGTTCGGGCGTGGCCGGATAGCTCGGAATCTCCGCCGCCAACTCGGAGAGCGGGCGACCCGAACGAGACACGAGACCCGCGAGACGGGCCGCCGCATAGATCGCGTCATCCGTGCCGAAAAATCTGTCGGCAAAGCAGATATGTCCGCTCATCTCACCCGATATCGGAGATCCTCCGGCCCGCATGCGCTCCTTGATGAGCGAGTGTCCCGTCTTCCACATCACGGGAACGCCGCCATCGGCCCGAATCACCCGGGGCAGCGCCTGCGAGCACTTCACGTCGAAGACGACCTCGGCCCCCGGCCGCTCCGCGAGCACTTCCCGCGCAAAGAGGAGGAGCAGGTGGTCGCCCCGGATGATCTTCCCCTCCTCGGTCACCGCGCCGATCCGGTCCGCGTCCCCGTCGAGTCCCGCGCCGAGGTCCGCATCGGTCGCGCGGACGCGCGCGATCAGGTCCTGCACGTACTCGTCCACGGTCGGGTCCGGGTGGTGGTTCGGGAAGGTCCCGTCCGACTCGCAGTAGAGGCCGTCCACGTCGATTCCCGCGGCGGTCAGCGCGCGCACCGCGACGACGCTCCCCACCCCGTTCCCGCAGTCGAGCACCATGCGCACGTCGCCTTCGACCCGTCCGCGCGCGACGATCTCATCCACGTAGCGGTCGAGGATCTCCGCCTCCCGGATCTCCCCGCGGCCCGACGCGAAGTCCTCCGCCTCGATCCGGTCCCGGAGCGCCCGGATCGCCGAGCCGTAGAGCGACCCGCCGTCCCGCACAAGCTTGATTCCGTTGTATTCGGGCGGGTTGTGGGACCCGGTGATCTGGATCGCCCCGTCCGTCCCGAACTCGATCGCCGCGAAATAGAGGGTGGGCGTGGGGACGGTCCCGACCGTCGTCACGTCGACGCCGCTGGCGCACAGACCGCGGCACAGCGCGGCGGTGAGCGCCGGCGACGAGGGCCGGTTGTCGTGCCCCACGACGACGCGCGGCGACGGCCGCCCGGCGAGTTCGGTCCCGAAGGCCCGGCCGACGAGTTCGGCCGCCGTCTCCGTCAGGTCGTCCCCGACGATCCCGCGAATGTCGTATTCGCGGAAGATTCCGGAATGGATCCGCATTACGGCGACGGCGGGTCCTCGGCCTGCACGACCATGCCCGGCGCGGGTGCGTCCGCGAGCGCGTCGTGGGCCCGGTCGATGATGCGTCCGGGGAAGAGGCCGCCGAGAAGGATCAGGGCCACGCAGGTCCCGATCACGAGATTGAACCCCGGCCTGGGAGACGGCGGCGTATGGGCGTCCTCGGGCGCCGCCTCGAAGTACATCTTCCACACCACGCGGAGGTAGTAGTAGTAGGCGACGAGACTGGTCAGCACGAGCGTGACGGCCAGCGAGATCTCCCCCGCATCCACCGCGGCGCGAAGCAGGTACAGCTTTCCGACGAAGCCCGCAGTGGGCGGGAAGCCGGCCAGCGAGAGGAGGAAGATGAGGAGCGCGGCGCCGAGCACCGGACGCCGCCAGCCCAGCCCCCGGTAGTCGCGCACGCGCTGGTTCCGGTCGCCCCGCCCCGCCACATGAAAGACGATGGCGAAGCTCCCGGCGGTCACGACGGTGTACGCCGCGAGGTAGAAGAGCGAGGCGGACCGGCCCAGTTCGGAGGCCGCGACGACCCCGACGAGCAGATATCCCGCGTGGGCCACCGAGGAGTAGGCGAGCATCCGCTTCACATCCTGCTGCGACAGCGCGACGAGGTTCGGCACGATCATCGTCAGGATCGCGAGCCACCACACGGCGCCCTTCCAGATTTCGGCCGCGCCCCCCAGATCCACGGTCAGCACGCGCAGGAGCGCGATGAAGGCCGCCGCCTTGACTCCCGTCGCCATGAACGACGTCACCGGCGTGGGGGCGCCGTCGTAGGCGTCCGGCGCCCACATGTGGAAGGGGACGGCGGCGATCTTGAACGCGAAGCCGATGAGGAGGAGGCCGATGCCGGCGACGAGGAGCAGGTCTCCCCCGGCCGGCGCGGCCGCGATCCGCTCGGCGGCGGTGGCCAGGCGCGTCGTCCCGGTGGCCCCGTAAAGGAGCGCGATCCCGTACACGACGAAGGCGCTCGCGAAGGCACCGACGATGAAGTACTTGAGGCTCGCCTCGGAGGAGCGCGGGTTCTTCCGCACGAATCCGGTGAGGACGTAGACGGAGATCGACATCAGCTCGAGGCCGACGAAGAGGAGGATGAGGTCGCGCGCCGCGACGAGGACCATCATCCCGACGAGGGCCAGGAGGATCAGCGCGTGGAACTCGGGGGAGCGCAGCCCCTCGCGGTCCAGGTAGTCGCGCGAGAGGGAGACCACGAGCAGAGCTCCTCCGAGCAGGATCACGTCCGCCGCCACGCGGAAGCCGTCGAGCGCGATCATCGAGTCGGTCGGGGCGGAGGCGTCCATGAGCCACAGGCTCGCGATGAGCGCGCCCGCGATCGAGTACAGCGTGACGAGGCAGTCGACGGACATCCGCCGATTGTCGCCGCCCGCGCCAGCGCCTCCCGCGGCCCCGCCCGCGTCCGGGCGCACGAAGGCGTCGCGCATGAGGATGAACATCGCAGCCAGCGACAGGACGACTTCCGGCAGGAGTGCGACCCAGTGGCTCACGTCACTCCCCTCCCCCGGCCTCGACGGAGGCGGCCCCGGCGGAGGCGGCCTCGAGGGACACGGCTTCGACGGGCACGGGCTCGAGGGACAGCGGCTCTGCGGCGGGCACGCTCGCCGAGCGCGTCTCCACGTGCTCGATGAGTGCTTCCACGGACGCCCTCGTCCGGTTCAGGAAGGGGCCCGGCCACACGCCGATGAGCAGGATCAGCGCGAGGAGCGGGGCGAGGATCAGCCGCTCCCGGCGGTTCACATCCGTGAGCGCGCGGTTCTCCTCGCGATCGAGGCGGTTGAAGAGGACGCGCTGCACCATCGGCAGCATGTAGCAGGCCGCGAAGATCACACCGGTCGTCGCAATGGCGGCGATCCACGGGTGCGTCCGGAACGTCCCCACGAGAATCAGGAACTCGCCGACGAAGCCGTTCGTCCCCGGAAGCCCGACGGAAGACAGCGCGACGACGACGAGCGCGAAGGCGAACACCGGCATGACCTTCGCAATGCCGCCGAAGTCCGCGATCTCCCGCGTGTGCCGCCGCTCGTACAGCATCCCGATGAGGAGGAAGAGCGCCCCCGTCGAAATCCCGTGGTTCACCATCTGGAGGATGCCGCCCTCGATCCCCTGGGTCGTGAGCCCGAACACGCCGAGCACGACGAAGCCGAGGTGGGCGACCGAGGTATAGGCGATGAGCTTCTTCGCGTCCGGCTGGACCGCCGCCACCCAGGCCGCGTACAGGATCCCGATGAGCCCCAGCACGAGCATCGCGTTCACGACCACGGGGTCCGTCGCCGCGGCCGGGAAGAAGGGGAGCCCGAAACGCAGGAAGCCGTACACGCCCATCTTGAGCAGCACCCCCGCCAGGATCACGGAGCCCGCCGTCGGGGCCTCCACGTGCGCGTCGGGCAGCCAGGTGTGGAACGGGAAGAGGGGCACCTTGATCGCGAAGGCGAGCGCGAACCCCGCGAAAAGCCAGAGTTGCGCGCGCCGCGCGAGTTCGAGCGACACGAGATCCTCGTAGGCGAAGCTCCACGCCCCCGAGCCGTCCTGGAAGATCCACGCGAGGGTTACGATCGCGACGAGCATCAGGAGCGAGCCCACCGCCGTGTAGAGGAAGAATTTCACGGCGGAATAGATCCGGCGCTCCCCGCCCCAGACCCCGATGAGGAAGTACATCGGAATCAGCATGATCTCCCAGAACACGTAGAACAGGAAGAGATCGAGGGCGACGAAGACGCCGATCATCCCCGTCGTGAGGAAGAGGAGCATCGCGTAGAAGGCGCGCTCCCGGCGCCGGATGTAGGAGAAGGAGCCCGCTACCGCCAACGGCATCGTGAAGGTCGTGAGCAGGATCATGAGGATGGAGATTCCGTCCACCCCCACCGCGTACGATATCCCCCACGCCTCGATCCACGGGATGGAGGCGAGATTCTGGAACCCCGACTCCGCCGTGTCGAAGGTCCAGAAGAGCGGCAGCGAGAGCGCGAACAGGACGAGTGTCGTCGCGAGGGCGACGGTCTTCGCGCGCGCCTCCGGCACCACGAGACAGGCCGCGCCGCCGATGAGAGGCAGGAGCACGAGCGCCGTCAGGATCCATTGCCCGTCGTAGAGGGCCATCATGAGAGCACCCCAAGAACGAGCAGCGCCCCGAGCATGAAGGCGACGAGGTAGGTCGTCACCCGGCCCGTCTGGAGCTGTCCCCCGGCCCAGCCGAGGAGGCGGGCGGCGCGCCCCGCGCCGTTCACAGCGCCGTCGATGATGCCTGCATCCACGATCCGCCAGCAGGCGCGCCACAGGGCGAGCGAGGGACGGACGATCGCGCGGTCGTACAGTTCATCCACGTACCACTTGTCGTGGAGCACGCGGGCGAACCCGGTCGGCGCCACGGCCTCCGCCTCCGTCGGCACCGGCTTCGGCGACAACGCGCGGACGGTCCCGACGACGGCGGCGATCGCGATCGCGGCGGAGATCCCCGCCCAGAGCGCCTCGCCGCCCCCGAC
Organism: Candidatus Palauibacter polyketidifaciens; assembly: GCF_947581785.1. NCBI lineage: Bacteria > Pseudomonadati > Gemmatimonadota > Gemmatimonadia > Candidatus Palauibacterales > Candidatus Palauibacteraceae > Candidatus Palauibacter > Candidatus Palauibacter polyketidifaciens. The sequence continues at coordinate 22,072 of NZ_CANPVO010000047.1, forward strand.
CGGCGACCGGTACTCGGGGGCGAAGCCGTGCGCCTCCTTCACGGCGATCGCCGGCGCGAACACCGGCTCCAGCCAGTGATGCAGCCAATCGACGGTCGGCAGGAGCGGCAGCGCCTCGGGGATGTTCGCCCACCCTCCGACGACGGAGAGGACGGCGAGGACGGCAAGCGGCGCCCACATGACGGCGGGCACTTCATGCAGGCGACGCCCGGCTTCCTGTGCTCCCCCGTGGCCGAAGGTCCGGTTCCCGCCGTGGAAGGTCATCACCATCAGACGGGCCATGTACACGGCCGTGAGCAGCGCCGTCGCGAGCGCCACGCCCCACAGGATCGGGTATCCGTACGCGCCCGAGTACCAGATGATTTCGTCCTTCGAGAAGAATCCGGCCAGCGGCGGCACCCCCGCGATCGCGAGCGTCGCGACCCACATGAAGACGAACGTGCGGGGCATGAACTTCCGGAGCCCGCCGTGGTTCCGCATGTCGTTCGGGTCGCCGTGGTGCGCATCCCCGTGCCCGTCTCCGTGTGCGTCGTCGCCGTGCGCCCATGCGTGGTGCACCGCGTGGATCACGGCTCCCGCGCCCAGGAAGAGGAGCGCCTTGAAGAAGGCGTGCGTCATCAGGTGGAAGACGCCGGCCGTGAACGCTCCCACCCCGACGGCGAGGAACATGTAGCCGAGCTGCGAGATCGTGGAGTACGCGAGTACCTTCTTGATGTCGTACTGTCGGATCGCGATCGAGGCCGCGAAGAGCGCCGTCCCCGCGCCCACCGCCGCGACCACCCCCTGGGAGACGGGCGAGAGCGCGAACAGAACGCTCGTGCGCGCGATGAGGTAGACCCCCGCCGTCACCATCGTCGCCGCGTGAATGAGCGCCGAGACCGGCGTCGGACCCGCCATGGCGTCCGGAAGCCAGGTGTGAAGGGGAATCTGGGCCGACTTCCCGGTGCAGCCGAGGAAGAGGAGGAGCGTGATCCCCGTCACGAGCGCGCCGCCGTACGCGAGCGACCCCTCCGCCGCCGCGAGCACGGGAACGAAGTCCAGCGTCCCGAAGGCCGTGAAGACGAGGAACATGGCGACGAGGAAGCCCGCGTCGCCGATCCGGTTCATGATGAACGCCTTCTTCCCCGCGTTCGCGTACTCCCGGTTCTCGTACCAGAAGCCGATGAGCAGGTAAGAGCAGAGCCCCACGCCCTCCCATCCCACGAACATCAGCGGGAAGCTGGCCCCCAGGACGAGGACGAGCATGAAGAAGACGAAGAGGTTGAGATACGAGAAGTAGCGCGAATAACCGGGGTCGTCGCGCATGTAGCCGACGGAGTAGATGTGGATCAGGCTCCCGACGCCGGTCACGATCATGCACATCAGCATCGAGAGCTGGTCGAACTGGAGGTCGACCCCGATGCTGAGGTCCCCGGACACGATCCAGCTCCACAGGCGGACGACTTCCGCGCCGTGCAGTTCCACGCCGCTCATCCCGATGAAGTTCACGAGGACGACGGCGAAGCTCCCGAGCAGCGCCGCGGGGCCGACGATCGTCGGGATCCGCTTGTCGTCCCGCCACAGGAAGGCCCCGAGGCCGTTCACCGCCGCGCCGAGCAGCGGGAGAGCGAGGATGAGCCACGGGAGCACCGGATGGAACCCGGCTCCCGCCCCCTCCTGCCCCGCGAGGGCGGCGGCGCCCGCTGGCCACGCGCCGACCCCGGCCGACAGCGCGCCGGCTCCCGAAACGGCGCCGAGGCTCACCACTTCAGGAGCCGGAAGCGGTCGAGGTCCACGACTTCATAGTGCCGGAAGATCGCGATGATGATCGCGAGCCCCACGGCGGCCTCCGCCGCGGCGACGGCCATGACGAAGAAGACGAAGATCTGCCCCTCGATCCCGTGCATGCGCGAGAAGGCGACGAGTGACAGGTTCGCGGCGTTGAGCATCAGCTCGACGCACATGAAGACGATGATCGCGTTGCGCCTCAGCAGGACCCCGATAACGCCGATGGAGAAGAGGATCGCGCTCACGAAGAGGGCGATGAGTCCGTTCAGTCCGAGCGCGCCCGCCATGCCGGCCTCGCTCATGTGCGCTCCCTCCGGGCGAGCAGGATCGTCCCGACGATGGACACGAGCAGGAGGACGCCGGTGACCTCGAGCACGATCGTGTACTCCGTGAAGAGCGGCCGGGCGACGACGCCGACGACGCCCTGTTCCGCGGCTGCCTCGCGCAGGGCGCTGCCCGCGATCTCCACGACCGGCCGGGCCTCCGTGCCGCCCACGAAGAGGCGCGTGAGGACGCCGAGGAAGGCGATCGAGATCGAGCCCCCGATGAGCCCCCCGACGGGTCCCCGCAGGTCGCGCCAGTCCGCGTGCCCCAGGTTCAGGAGCATGAGGACGAAGAGGAAGAGGACCATGATGGCCCCGCCGTACAGGATCACGTTGATCGCCGCGATGTAGTGCGCGTCCAGCATGAGGAACATGCCCGACGTCGCGAAGAACACGCCGACGAGGAAGATCACGGCGGAGACGGGATTCCGGCGCGTGACCATGATCACCGCGCCCAGAATCGCGCTCGCCGCGAAGGCCTGGAAGAGGAAGTCCTGGATCATCGCGGCATCACTGCGACGCGGGGTCCTGAGGATCCCACAGCGCGGTCACTTCGTGCTCCTGCTCGACCAGCCGCTCGAGGTCGTACACCCAGCGCTCGCGCGAATACTCCGCGTTCTCGTAGTGCACGCCGAGGTGGATCGCCTCGACCGGACACACTTCCTGGCAGTAGCCGCAGAAGATGCAGCGGAACTCGTCGATCTCGTAGATCGCCGCGTAGCGCTCGCCGCTCTCGTCCTCCGCCGGCACGAGCTTGATGCAGTTCACCGGACACACGGTCGGACACAGGCCACAGGCCACGCACTTCGCCCGTCCGTCCTCGTGCACTGCCATGCGGTGCGTTCCGCGCGTCCGTGGCGCGAGTTCCCATTTCTCGTCGGGATACTGCTGCGTCTTCTTGTTCGGGCTCAGGAGGTGCCGCATCGTGATCGACATCCCCTTCGCCGCCGCCCGCACGTACGAACTCTCCGCGCGCGGCCGCTCCACAACCTTCACCTCTCCAGGCATTTACCCTCCCTGGCCTTCAGCAGTGTCGCCGCCGGCCGGCCTCGCCCCCTTCGCCCCGCCGCGGATCAGCGTCCCCCGGTCCATGGCAAAGAAGAGAACCCCCGCGAGCACAAGATTCACGAGGAAGAGAACGAACGCGTACCAGCCGCCAGCCGGGATACCGACCGCCTCGATTCCGAGGATGACGAAGGCGATGACGAGGATGTAGACCGTCACCGCTTCCAGCATGAACTTCCAGCCCAGATCCATGAGTTGGTCGTAGCGGAAGCGCGGCAGCGTCCACCGAATCCACACGAAGACGAGCACAAGCAGCGACGTCTTCACACCGAAGGCGCCGAGCGTGAGCAGCGTCTTCCACCACGTCGGCTCTCCGATCACCGTCCCGTCGGAGAGCACGCGGATATTGTCCCCCTGCCAGAACGGGATGTCCCACCCGCCGAGGAAGAAGACGGTGACGAGCGCGGCGACCGTGATCACGTGCGCGAACTCGCCGATCATGAACATCGAGAACTTCATCGCCGAGTACTCCGTGTGGTACCCGGTGATGAGTTCGGCCTCCGCCTCCGGAAGGTCGAAGGGCAGGCGGTTCGTCTCCGCGAGCCCCGAAACAAAAAAGAAGAAGAGGCCGACGAGAAGCGGAAACATGAACCACGTCGCGTAGGTCGCGGGCCCGGCGGTGAACGTCTGCTGCATCGAGACGATCTCGGGGGCGCGCACATCCCCGGTCAGGAGGATGAGCGGGACGAGGCTGAGCGCGAGCGCGACCTCGTAGCTCACCATCTGCGCGGAGCCGCGGAGGCCGCCGAGCAGCGAGTATTTCGACCCGGAGGCCCAGCCGCCCATCGCGACGCCGTACACGCCGATCGAGCCGATCGCGAGCACGTAGAGGAATCCGATCGGCACGTCCGCCACGATCATCTCCACGAGTCCCCACTGCGTGGGCAGGGGGGAGGCGAAGGGGATCACGGCGAAAAGGATCGTGGCCGGCAGGATCCCGAGGACGGGCGCGAGGAGGAAGAAGGGCCGGACGGCCTGCGCCGGCATCGTCTCCTCCTTCAGGAGATTCTTGAGCCCGTCGGCGATGACCTGGAGGAGTCCCCACGGACCGACGCGATTCGGGCCGCTCCGGTCCTGCATGAAGCCGCACACCTTGCGCTCGAAGATCGTGGCGAGCATGACCGCGAGCATCAGCACCGAGAAGAAGAGGATGACCTTCCCCACGGTGGCGAGGACGAAGGCGCCGCCGGTGACCGGGTTCACGCGCTGGCCTCCGCCGAGCCGGCAACGCCGGCGGCCTCCGCGGCCGAGCCGGCGGCCGGGGCGCCCTTGAGCCCGATCCCGTCCCACGTCAGGCCCGCAAAGGCCGGAGTCTGCGCCGCCATCCGCTCGAACGCGCCGCGCACGTCGTTCACGGCCTCGCCGTCTCCCAGGCGGGCGAGCACGCGACTCAGCACCATCCAGCCCGGGCGGGCCAGCCCCGGCGGCCTCAGCGCCTGGTGGAAGCGCTGCACGCGACCCTCGAAGTTCGTGAAGGTGCCGTCCATCTCCGCGAAGGTCGCGATGGGGAGCACCGCGTCCGCGTTGCGCGCCGCGCCGGGGAGCCGCGTCCCGAGATAGAGGAAGAAGTCGGCCGAGCCACCGAAGTCCTCGGCGGCGCCCTCGAGTTCGTCATCGAGCACGACGAGCGCTCCGCCCGCGGAACCGTTGGGCGGACCGTCCGCGCGGCGGCCGCCGAAGAACCCGGCGCCGGTCGCGTTCGCCGCGCGATCCGCCCTCAGCTTGAGCGTCGGCACCGTGGGGAGTTCGGCGGTTTCGCCCTGCGGGACGCGGAAGCCGGCGTCCGCGACGCCGAGCCGGTCGAGGAGCGTCCGGAGGTAGAACAGGTTCTCGTTCGAGGCGTCCGGGGAGACGACCGCGCTCCCGCCGGGCGCGCCGAGCGCGTCGATCTTCTCCGCCACCCAGTCGAGCGCCGTCGCCCAGTCCACCGGCCTGAGCTCGCCGCGGCCGTCCCCTCCCCCACCGTCGCCGCCGTCGCCGTCGCCGCCGCCGTCGCGGATGAGGGGGAGTTCGGCCCGGACGCCGCGGTTCGTCATCACGAGGTGCTTGCGTCCGTGGTCGCACATCCACCAGGAGTTCACCGCCGCGTTGTGCCGCGGCTTCACGCGCACGATCTGGTTCTCCTTCGTGTCGATCGTGACGTTGCAGCCGGTCGGACACCCCGGACACACGCTCGCGGCCGCGTCCATGTCCCACGCCCGCGCCTTGAACACGAAATCCTCGTGCACGAGCGCGCCGACGGGGCACACGTCGACGATGTTCCCCTGGAAGGGGTTGTCGAGTTCGCGGCCCGGGAAGGTGTCGATGTACGCCTTGTCGCCGCGCTGGGCGACGATAAGCGAGTCGTCCTCGGCGACATCCCGCATGAAGCGCACGCAGCGGGTGCAGATCACGCAGCGGTCCGCGAAGTAGAGGATGTCGTCGGAGATGCGGTCGCGCCCCATGATCCGCTTCGGCTCGTCGACCCGGCTCTCGAGCTGGTTCGTGACGTAGGCGTAGTCCTGGAGCATGCACTGCCCCGCGGCGTCGCAGATCGGGCAGTCGAGCGGGTGGTTGACGAGGAGGAACTCGATGACCGACTGGCGGGCCGTGCGCGCCGTGTCGCTCGCCGTGTTCACGACCATGTCGTCGGCCGCCTGCAGCGTGCAGGAGGGCTCGAGCTTGGGCCGTCCCTCGACCTCCACGAGACACATGCGACACTGCGCCGGTCGCGTGGGGATGCCCGGATGGTAGCAGTAGCGCGGCACGACGACGCCGACGTGCTCCGCGGCCTCGATGACGCGCGTGCCGCTCGGGACCGTGACCTCGACCCCGTCGATCTTGAGCGTAACCGTCGCCTTCGTCCCGTTCTCAGCCATCTCGGCCATCCTCACGCGCCATGCGTCACCCCGCCGCGACCAGGGTCGGCTTCATCCGCGCCTCGTAGTCGGCGCGGAACTTGTCCAGCGAGGACTCGAGCGGGAACACGACGCTGTCCGCCAGCACGCAGATCGTGCGTCCCGTCATCTGCTCGCACAGCTCGTACAGCGTGTCGATGTCGGCCGGGCGGCCGTCCCCCGCCTCGATGCGCTGCAGGATGCGGACGACCCACGACGTGCCCTCGCGGCACTGCACGCACTGGCCGCACGACTCGTGCGCGTAGAACTGCGCGATCCGGCGCATCGCCGCGACGATGTCCGTGTCCTCGTCCATCACGATCGGCGAGGCGGTGCCGAGCGCGCTTCCCGCCTCCGCCAGCCCCTCGTACGTCGTCGGGCAGTCGAGTTCATCTCCCGTCAGGAAGGCCGTGGACGACCCGCCCGGGATCACGGCCTTCACGGGCTTGCCCGAGGGCGTGCCGCCGCAGGCCTCGAAGATGATGTCGCTCAGCGGCAGGCCGAGCGGGAACTCGTAGTTGCCGGGGCGCACGAGGTGGCCCGAGCAGCTCCACAGCTTCGTGCCGGGCGACTCCTCGCTCCCCCACTGCCGGTACCAGTCCGCGCCGTTCTCCAGGATCATCGGGACCGCGGCGAGCGTCTCGACGTTGTTCACCGTCGTCGGCATCCCGAACGCCCCCGCCTGCGCCGGGAAGGGCGGCTTCGCCCAGGGTTCCGCGCGGTTGCCCATGAGCGAGTTCATGAGGCCGGTCTCCTCGCCGGCGATGTATGCCCCGGCCCCGGCGTGGATCGTCACGTCGCACGACCACGACGAGCCCAGGACCCCGTCTCCCGCGAGACCGTTCTCGTACGCCTCGACGACCGCGGCGTTGAGGACCTCCGTCTCCTCGAAGAACTCGCCCCGCACGTAGATGTATGCGTGCTCCGCCCCGATCGCGCGCGACGCGATCAGGCAGCCCTCGATGAGGAGGTGGGGCGTCCAGCGGATGACTTCGCGGTCCTTGAAGGCGCCCGGCTCGGATTCGTCCGCGTTGCAGCAGAGGTAGTGCGGCTTGCCGTCGTCCTTCGGCATGAAGCTCCACTTGAGGCCCGTCGGGAAGCCCGCGCCGCCGCGCCCGCGGAGACCGGAGGCCTTCACGACCTCGGTGATCTCGGCCGGCGACATGTCGAGCGACCGCCGGAGCGCCTCGTAGCCCCCCCGGGCGCGCCACCCTTCGAGCGTGCGCGCTTCGGCCTCGCCCTGGTGCCGCGAGAGCCGCGTCGTCGTCTCGAGGTCGCTGCCGTGCGGGAAGCTCATGCGCCGCCTCCCGCCTCCGGCCCGTCCGTCGCCCCGCCATCACCCGCCCCGCGCAGATTCGCCACGATCTCGGACACGCAGTCCGGCGTCACATCCTCGAGGTAGCGGTCGTTCACCTGCACGACCGTGGCGAAGCCGCACGCGCCGAGACATTCCGCCTCGATCACGGTGAACTCGCCGTCCGCCGAGATCTCGCCCTCCCGCGTCCCCGTCTCGGCGAGGAACCGGTGCAGCACCTCTTCGGCCCGGTTCAGGTGGCAGGAGATGTTCGTGCACACCTGGACGAAGTGACGCCCGACCGGGTGCTTGTTGTACATCGTGTAGAAGGTCGCAATCGAGTGCACGTAAGCGGGCGTAAGGTCCAGCGCTTCCGCGACTTCGACCATGTCCGCGGGTTCGATCCACCCCTTCACCGACTGCACGAAGCCGAGCATGGGGAGGAGCGCCGCCTGTTTCGTCGGATAGCGGGAGAGGGCCGCCTTCAGCCGGTGCCTCCCCTCCTCCGTCTCGAAGATGGGACCGTCAAAGGTCTCCCGCGCCGTCAACTGGAAGGGCTGCGCGGGGACGACCGCGGGATGGATGCGCCGGCTCACCGGTCGATCTCTCCGAGCACGACATCGAGCGAGGCGTTGATGGCGACGACGTCCGCGACGAGTTCGCCCTTCACGAGCTCGGGAAGCGACGCGATGTTGATGAACGACGGGCCGCGGAAACGGCAGCGGACGGGCTTCGTGCCCCCGTCGGAGATGATCCCGAACCCCAGTTCGCCCTTCGAGCTTTCGATCGAATACCACGTTTCGCCGGCCGGCACGCGGACGCCTTCCATCACGAGCTTGAAGTGCGAGATCATCGTGTCGATCGACCCCATCGCCTCGCCCTTGGGGGGGAGGACGATCCGGTAGTCGTCGATGTTGATCGGGCCGCCCGGAAGCCGGTTCAGCGCCTGTTCGATGATGCGGACGCTCTGCCGCATCTCCTCCACCCGCACGAGATAGCGGTCGTAGACGTCGCCGGCCGTCCCCACGGGCACGTCGAAGTCGTACTCCTCGTAGCCGAGGTAGGGACGCGCCTTCCGCACGTCGTAGGCCACGCCGCTCGCGCGGAGCGTGGGTCCGGTGACGCCGTAGCTCACCGCCCTGTCCGCGGAGAGCAGGCCGATGTCCATCGTGCGGCCCTGCCAGATCGCGTTGCGCGACAGGAGGCGCTCGACCTCGTCCAGCGTCTCCGGGAAGGTCGCGGCGAAGTCGCGCACCGCCGCTGTCCAGCCCACGGGCAGGTCCGCCATCATCCCGCCGACCCGTGTGACGGAGGTCGTGATCCGGCCCCCCGTATACGCCTCGTGCAGGTTGTAGATCCGCTCGCGCTCCTGGAAGGTGTAGAGGAAGACGGAGAACGCGCCGATGTCGATCGCCGTCGTCCCCAGCCACAGGAGGTGGCCGAGGATGCGGTTCAACTCGCCCAGGATGACGCGGACGACGCGGCAGCGCTCGGTGATTTCGACGTCGAGGAGCGCTTCGACCGCCCCGGCGTAGCCGATGTTGTAGAGCATCGGCGCGAGGTAATCCATGCGGTCCGTGTAGGGGACGCATTGATTCCATTCACGGTATTCGCACGTCTTCTCGAAGCCCGTGTGCAGGTATCCGATGTGGGGGGAGCAGCGGACGACGCGCTCCCCGTCGAGCTGGAGCACGAGCCGGAGGACGCCGTGAGTGGCGGGATGCTGCGGCCCCATGTTGATGAGGATGGGTTCGCCCTCGAGCGCGTCCTCGGGCTTCTCCTCCGGGCTCACGTCGCGAATGCCGCCCGGCGCTCCGGCCGACGACCCGTCGTCCGGTGCGCCGCCTTCCAGCGCGCGCTCCGACGGAGCCCGCACATCTCCTTCCTCGGTGACGGTGTAGCCCGCCATCTCCAGCTCCTCAACGGCATACATGTCGACGAGGTCGCGGGAGAGCGCGCGGCTCACCTGCCGGGAGCGGCTGAAGCGTCCGCGGAGCGGGAAGTCCTTCCGGAGCGGGAACCCCTCCTCGTAGTTCTCCGGCATGAGGATGCGGCGGAGGTCCGGGTGTCCCCGGAAGCTCACGCCGTACATGTCCCACACCTCGCGTTCGAGCCAGTTCGCGGCGAGCCACTGGTCGGTGACGCTCTCCAGCTCGAGGTCGTGCATCGGCACCTCGCACGCGACCCGGAGCTGGCGGCCGTGCGCCATGGACCAGAGCTGGTACCACACCTGGATCGGGGCCCCGATGCCGCCGTGCGCCCCCATGAGGTCCGCGAGCAGGTCGTACGTCTGGTCGGGGCTCTCGCGGAGGAAGCGGAGCGCCTCGGCGTTGAGGCCGGGGTCGATCCACACGACGGGGTAGCCGAGCGCGTCGTTCTCCACTCGCCGCACGCCCTCTCCGAAGCGCTCTCGGAGGGCGAGGACCGAGGGATGGCGTGCCGCGTCCCCGTCGAGGGACGCGACGCGCACCATGCGCGGAGGGGCGGTCGTCGTCGCGGTCGTCCCGGTCGTCAACGGCGGAGCGCCCCGGTCAATCCCGGTGTTCCAGACGGCGCTCGCGCCGGTCGCGGGACCGGGTCAGCGCGGAGGTCGGGCCGAGCCCGCTCATGCGGTTCTGGTTCGTCGAGTTGCCGAAGGGCTGGGCGACGAGTTCGATCGTCTCCGGGGGCAGATTCGGGCGTCCGACGGCCTCCGGAGCCTCGTCCCGCGCGCGGGGGTCGGCGAGCGACTCTCCCTTGATCTTCTCCTGGATCATCAGGAGTCCGTAGATGAGGCCTTCCGGCCGCGGCGGACAACCCGGGACGTAGACGTCGACGGGCACGATCGTGTCGATCCCCTGGACGATCGTGTAGTTGTCGAACATGCCGCCGGAACTCGCGCACGCGCCCATCGATACACACCACTTGGGCTGGGGCATCTGATCCCAGACCCGGCGCAGGACCGGGGCCAGCTTGTAGGTCACGCGGCCGGCGACGATCATCAGGTCCGCCTGCCTGGGGCTGAAGGACATGCGCTCCATCCCGAAGCGGCCGATGTCGTACTTGGTCGCGGCGGAAGCCATCATCTCGATCGCACAGCAGGCGGTGCCGAACGGCATGGGCCACAGCGAGTTGCGGCGCGCCCAGTTGATGACGTAGTCGAGCTTCGTCGTCATCCAGTTGTGCGGGATGCCGGTGTCGACCCTGCCCTCGTCGGGGTGCGCGCCGGGAGGCAGCACATCGAGCGTTTTCAGTCCCATTCGAGGGCCCCCTTCTTCCACGCGTACACGAGTCCGACGCCGAGCACGGTCAGAAACGCCGTGATCTCCACGAACCCGACCATGCCCAATTCCCGGAAGATCGCGGCCCACGGAATGAGGAAGAGCGTCTCGATATCGAGGACGATGAAGAGCATCGCCACGATGTAGAAGTTGACCGAGAAACGCTCCCGCGTCGTCCCGAGGGGGGGGATCCCCGACTCGTACGGGCTCGCCTTCACCGCGGTCGGCCGGCGGGAACCCACGAAGTGCGATACGCCCATCATCGCGGCCGCGTTCAGCACGCCGACCAACGCGAGGATCAGGATGCCGAGATATGGGTCGAGCAAGGGGGTTCGCTCCTCTCGTGCGAGCTTGTGAATTTCTTCACTTTCCCGCGCCGCGAAGGTATCGCGGAGGGGTACCACCGGCAAGCGGTATTTGGCTTCGGAAGCAAGGAGATGCGAGTGAGTCGGAGGCAGCCTGAGGTGCGCAATGTGGCGCTGGGCGACGGCACGGTGCGCGTCGCGATTCTGGGGCGGGGGCGCCCTGTGCTCTTCCTGCACGGGATCAGCGCTCACGGGCGCGCGTGGCGGCCCGTCGCCGAACGCTTCGTCGACGAACACCGGGGATGGGAGTGCTGGCTTCCGGACCTGCCGGGGCGCGGCGTTTCGGACGCGGAGCCGGGACTATCGTACACGCTGGACGACGAGGTGCGCCGGCTTCGCGCGCTTGTACGGGCGCTCGCGCCGGAGGGCCCATGGCCGCGACTCGTCGCCGGACACTCCCAGGGCGCTGCGATCGCGCTTGCACTCGCGCGGGCGGAACCGGAGATCCGCGGACTCCTGCTCTCGAATCCGGTGACGCCGGAGATCCGGAGCCCGGCGGTGCTGCGGTTGCTACGGTCTGCGGCGGTCCGGCGGGTCGTCGGGGGCGTGCTGGCGCCGCTCCACGCGCCGCTCGGCCACCTCGTGCTGCGGAGGGCGTGCGGTCCCGCCTTCCGGGCCCCCGCGGATCTGGTCGCCGCCTACGCCCGGCCCTGGGCGAGTTCGCGCCGGGCGCGGACCCTCCTGCGCATCCTGGCCGACTGGCACCCGGCGGAGTTGGAGGACCGCATGCCCGATCGTCCGATCGACGCGCACGTCGTGACGGGGGCGCATGACCCGAGGATCCCGGTCGAAGCCGCGAAGCGCCTCGCGTCCCGCCGCGGCTGCGATTTCACGGTGTGCAGGGACGGCGGCCACGTCCTGACCGAACAGCACCCACAGCTCCTCGCCCGCCTCCTCGGCGAACTTGCCATCCGGTTGCCCCCGGATGCGGGGAGCGGCTAGAGCTTCGGCGGCGTGACGCCGGTTTGGCCCTGGTACTTGCCGGCCTTGTCCGCGTAGCTGACCTCGCAGACCTCGTCGGACTCGAAGAAGAGGACCTGGGCGATCCCCTCGTTCGCGTAGACCCGCGCGGGGAGCGGGGTCGTGTTCGAGATCTCGAGCGTCACGTGCCCTTCCCACTCCGGCTCGAAGGGGGTGACGTTCACGATGAGGCCGCAGCGGGCGTAGGTGCTCTTCCCCACGCAGATGGTGAGGATGCTTCGCGGGATGCGGAAATACTCGATCGAGCGGGCGAGGGCGAAGGAGTTCGGAGGGATGATGCAAACGTCCCCCTGGTACTCGAGAAAGGAGCGCTCGTCGAACTTCTTGGGGTCGACGACCGGGAAGAGCGCGTTGTGGAAGATCCGGAACTCGTCGGCGACGCGCATGTCGTAGCCGTAGCTGCTGACGCCGTAGGAGATGACGCCGTCGCGGACCTGGCGGTCGGCGAAGGGTTCGATCATGCCCTGCTCGCGCGCCATGCGCCGGATCCAGCCGTCGCTCTTGATCGCCAATCGGACCTCTCGGTTATGGGGGACGGCTGCTCGCGGTTCAGTTTATCGCCGCGTCAACCTACGCGGGCGTCAAGGGACGGCGCGCCGGGGCGTCAGGTACGCGCGAGGGCGATCCAGCCGGCCCAGATCCAGGCGGCGATGAGCGCGACGCCTCCGACCGGCGTGATCGCGCCGAGCCAGGCCATGCCGGACAGCGCGAGGATGTAGAGGGTGCCGCTGAACACCGCTATGCCGCACAGCATCAGAAGCCCGGGCCCCTTCCACCCCGTGTCCGGCCAGCGCGCCGCCGCGAGGCCGAGGAGGACGAGGCCGAGGGCGTGCAGCATGTGGTAGCGGGCCGCCGTGTCGAAGATCGCGAGTTCGTCCGCCGAGAGGCGACCCTCGAGCGAGTGCGCGCCGAACGCCCCGGCGGCGACGCCCAGACCGGCGAGCAGGCACCCGGCCGCGAGGAGCCCGCGGTGCGGCGAACCGGCGCCGATCAGTCGAAGAGGGGGGCCGGGGCTGCGCCCGCCCTGCGCGCGGCTTCGCTCGCGACCATCTCCATCACCCGGTCCCAGCGCTCCGGACCGATCTCCCTCAGCGTCGCCTCCAGGATCGCCGCGAGTTCCCGGCCCTCCTCGCGCCGCATGGGGGCATCGCCGTCTCCGAGTTCCAGCCGCTTGCGCAGCTCCTCTGCGCGCTCGATCAGGTCCCGGTGCCGGAGTCGTTCCTCATAGCTCATCAGCCCCCCACCTGGCTCAGCGCCGCGAGCCCTCCGCTCCCGGCCGCCGTGCCCAGCTCCAGGTAATGGCGCTTCGGTTTCCCGGCGAGCGCCTCCGCCACCGCAGCCTCGATGCTGCCCGTCTCGCGCAGCGGGCCCTTCATGTCGACTTCGTGGTCGCCGAACAGGCAGGTCCGGAGCTTCCCGTCGGCCGTCAGCCGCATGCGGTTGCAGCGTTCGCAGTAGTTGTGGGAGAGGGGCGTGATCACGCCCACGGTCCCCGCGCCGTCCGGGAAGCGGTAATAGACGGCGGGCCCGTTCCCCCTCGGTCCAGGATCCGGCAGCAGATTCTCGATCGCGCGGATCTTCTCGAGCACTTCGTCGGTCGAGATGAAGCGGTCGGTGAGGTGGAGGTTCTCTCCCACCGGCATGAGTTCGATGAAGCGCACATGCCACGGCCGCTCGCGCGTGATCTCGGCGAAGTCGACGACCTCGTGGTCGTTGAGGCCCCGCATGATGACGCAGTTGATCTTGATCGGAGCGAAGCCCGCCTCCTCGGCGGCGCGGAGGCCTTCCATCGTTTCATCGAAGCGCCGCGCGGGCCTTCGGGCGATCTCCTCGAACCCCTCCCGATCGAGCGTGTCGAGGCTCACGTTCACGCGCGCGACGCCCGCTTCCTTGAGGGCCGCCGCAAAACGCGGCAGGAGGATGGCGTTGGTGGAGAGCGAGATGTCGTCGATGCCCGGGACCGCGGCGATCATGCGCACGAGGTCCGGCAGGTCCTTGCGGACGAGGGGTTCTCCGCCCGTGATCCGGACCCGTTCCAGCCCGAGCCCGGACATCTGGCGCACGATCTCGGCGATCTCCTCGTACGCCAGCATCTCCGGCTTGGGGATCCACGCGAGCCCTTCCTCCGGCATGCAGTACGTGCAGCGCAGATTGCACCGGTCTGTGACCGAGATCCGGAGATACCGGATGCGGCGGCCGAACTGGTCTCTCATGGCACCGTTCGTGAGGGTTGCGCGGGAAGCTCGTCGCCCTCCGGGCCGGGAGCGGCGAGTGGCGGGACTCCGCGCAGCCGACGCCGCGCGGAGTCCTCGCCCAGGACGGCTAGCCGATCAGCGTGACGTCCTCCTGCATCATCATGTTGTCGTCGTCGTCGCCACAGTCTCCGGCAAACGAGACCGTCGCGATCATGGCAACGACCAGCAGGTTGCGGACCATCTTAAACATGGCTTCCTCCTCGATTTGGGCGCCCGCGTCCGGGGCCGGCTGCCCCGGAATCCATCGACCGCCCTTGACCAGGCATCCCTATCCGAACCGTGAACCGCCGGTTGAAGCCCCCGCTTCCGGCGTCGGGGCTCCCACCCAATGCGATTCGCCATCCTCGTAGTGCTCGTGCTTCCAGATCGGCAGTCTGACCTTGATCGTTTCGATAATCCAGCGTGAAGCCCGGTAGCCGTCGTCGCGGTGTGCCGACGTGACCGCGATCGCCACACTGACCTCGCCCAGCGCGAGGTCGCCCACGCGGTGGGCCGCGGCGATGGAACCCACGTCGAACTGCTCCAGCGCCTCGAGACAGATGGCGGACAACTCCCCTTCCGCCATCTCCCCGTACGCCTCGTACGTGAGGCGCGACACCCGGCGACCGCGGTTCGTGCGGCGAACCCGCCCCTGAAAGAAGAGCAGCGCACCGTCCTCCCCGGACCCGACCTCCCCTACAATATCCTCGAATCGCGCGAAGTCGTCCAGACTCTCGCGGGTGATCCACGTCCGGACGCGGTCGTCCGGTCCCTGCGACATCGGCTCAGCCCCCCGCCACGGGAGGGATAAGCGCGACCTCGTCTCCGTCGGACAGGGTCGTGCCGGCCTCCGCGTAGCTCTGGTTTACGGCGACGACGACGCTCTCCGGGAGCCAGTCGAGCCCGCCGGGCCCGCGCAGGCTGTTGACGAGGTCCGCCACTGTGCTGTCCGCCGCGAGTTCCGCCGACCCCTCCCTGCGCGCGGCGAGTTCGCCGTACACGCCGAAGAAGAGGGTGCGAACCGAGATCCGGTCCGTCATGGGCTCGCGCTCGCGAGTTGGAGGTGGGCGAGGAGCCGCGGCACGATCCCCTCCTCGCGCAGCGTCGTCACCCGCACCCGCGTCCCATCGCTCCCCTCGGGGTCCGGGAAGGCCGCAACGGAGAGGTTGCCCCTGAAGGTGCAGAAGGCGATGTGGGTGTCGCTCTCGGTATCGACCCAGGCGTCGACCATCCGGTCGTCCCCGAGGAAGAAATCCCGCGTGGCGGCCAACACGTCCGCCGGGTCCAGCGCGCTTGCCGTCTCTGTCGTCATCTCTCTGTCATCATCGTCTTTCCGCGCGTACCATCCAGCAGCCGAAGATAGGGGCGCAGGAGCCCTCTCTCAATCCGACCCACCCCTTCGACAAGAGTGCGCGACCGTGCCCCTTACGCAGTTTTCCCCGAACGTCGCCCGGCTCGAGGCATCGGCGACGCTGGTGCTCGCCGCCCGGGCCCGGAAGCTGAGGGCGGCGGGCGTTCCGGTCGTGGACCTTTCGGCCGGCGAACCGCAGTACCCCGCGCCAGCCTTCGCAGCCCGCGCCGGCATTCGGTCGGTCGAGGAGGGGAAGACGGGATATCCCCCGACGTCGGGGCTGCCGGAACTGCGCGAGGCGATCGCGCGCTATCTGTGCGAGACGACGGCCGCCGAGGCGGTGGATCCGGGCTCCGTGATCGTGAGCGCGGGCGTGAAGCAGTCGCTGTTCAACTGCTGCTATGCCCTCTTCGGCGCGGGCGATGAGGTGCTCGTGCCTTCCCCCTACTGGCCGAGCTATACGACGATCGTCCGGCTCGCGGGGGCGGAGCCGGTCATCGTGGAGACGACGTGGGACGGCGGGTTCGTGCCGACGGTCGAGGATCTCGAGGCGGCCCGCACGGCGCGGACCGGGGGGCTCATGCTCAACAGCCCGGGGAACCCGACCGGCGCCGTCATCCCGTCCGATCTCCTGCGCGAGATCCTGGCGTGGGCGGAGCAGCACGGGATCTGGGTGCTCTCCGACGAGATCTACCGGCGGCTCGCCTTTGGAGCCCCGGCGCCGTCGGTGTTCGAAGTCGCGGAGCGCGGGGAGAGGACGATCCTGCTCGACGGCGTGTCGAAGGCGTTCTGCATGCCGGGGTTCCGGATCGGGTACGCCGTGGGGCCGTCCGACGTCGTCCGGAAGATGGCGGACCTGCAGGGACAGACGACCTCCGGGGCCGTCGGCCCCTCCCAGCACGCCGCCGCCGCCGCGCTCGGAAAGAGCGCCGACCGGGAGGCGTTCGTCGAGGACCTCCTGTCCAGGCTCGCCGGACTCAGGGAGATGGGGCTCTCGAGGTTCGCGGAGATCGACGGGATCGACGCCTTCCCGCCCGACGGCGCCCTGTACTTCTACGCGCGGATCGGCCATGGCGGGGCCGCGTCGCTCGATGTCGCGGAGCGGCTGCTCGCCGACGCGCAGGTGGCGTGCATGCCGGGCGAGCCGTTCGGCTCTCCGGGGCACCTGCGCTTCAACTTCGCGGTGGAGCGGGAAGTCCTGGAGGAGGGACTGGAGCGGATCGCCGGCTTCTTCGGCTGACCCGCCCGCCCCGGCTCACTCGAGGCTCGACGCCACCTCGTCCCGCAGCAGGCGCGAGGGCTTGAAGACGGGCACCTTCCTCTGCGGCACGCGGACCGGATCTCCCGTTCGCGGGTTGCGCGCCATGCGGGTCCGGCGCTCCCGAACCTTGAAGGTGCCGAAGCCGCGAATCTCGATGTGGTTGCCTTGCACGACGGCTCCCTTGACCGCGTTCAGAAACGCGTTGACCACCGCTGCACAGTCCCTCTTGGTCACGCCGGGGCCGATGGCCTCGTGGACCTGTTCGATGAGATCCGCCTTCGTCATTCTCCCTCTCCTCCGAGCGTTTACGATCCTGTGTATTGGCGTGCCGCTCCGGGACGGGAGCGGCTATCTCAGTTCAAAGAGGAGCCTCGGCGCGCCTGGACGCAGCGGCGCCAGCGACCCGAGCCACGTCCGCGCGTCGCCGATGCTCAGCCCGCCGAGAATGTCGAACAGACCGATGGTCGGCTCGCGCGGCCGCACGATCGTCGGATCCGTTCCCAGATCCGCCATCCGACCGGCGAGCGAGATCGTCTCGGACAGCGTCATCAGGCCGTCGACGAGCCCGAGTTCGTTCGCCTGCCGGCCCGAAAAGATGCGGCCGTCCGCCAGCCCGCGGACGGTCTCCCGATCCAGGTTCCGGTTCTCGGACACGACCTCGACGAACTGCTCGTGTACATCTCCCACGACGTCTTCGAGGATCTCGCGGCCCTCGGGCGAAAGGGAGCGGCCCAGGCCGCCGAGATCCTTGTGTTCGCCGCTCGCCACGACTTCCCAGTCGACCCCGACCTTGCGGAAGAGTTCCTCGGCGTTGGGGAACTCCATGATGACGCCGATGGACCCGGTCATCGTGCCGGGCAGCGCGTACACGCTGTCGGCCCCGACCGCGGCGTAGTATCCGCCGGAGGCCCCCACATCGCCCATCCAGGCGAGGACGGGCCGGTCGTCTTCGTCCCGCAACTCGCGGATGGCTTCGAAGATGCTCTGCGAGGCCCCCACCGTGCCGCCGGGGGACTCGATCTCGATCACGAACGCGCGCACGCCGGGGTCTTCGCGAAAGCCTTCGAGGGCCTAGGTGAACGCCGCTTCATCCTCGATCACGCCGCGCAACGGGACGACCGCGACGCGTCCGCCCGAGAGAAACGACGTACTCCCCACCGTCCACCAGATGGAGAGGATCGCACCCACGCCGAAGAGGCCCAGCAGCGCCAGTAAGGCGATCACCGTGTTTCGCTTGTCGTAGGTCACGTGGCGCGACGGTCCGTGAAGTGTGTGGATCCGTGGGCGAGGGTCATCCGCAACCTAGAGAACACAGCGGCGCCCGATCAACCCGGAACGGGGCTGCCGTGATTCTGCATCGTCTCGATGAAGCGGTTGAAGAGGTACCGGCTGTCGTGGGGTCCGGGAGCCGATTCGGGGTGGTACTGTACCGCGAACACCGGCCGCTCGCGGTGGACCAGCCCCTCCACGGTGCCGTCATTCAGGTTCCGGTGCGTGATCTCGAGATCCTCGCCGCCCTCGATTCGTCCGTCCTTATCGAGCACGCTGAAGCCGTGATTCTGAGAGGTGATCTCCACGGCGCCCGTGGCATGGTTGAGCACGGGGTGATTCCCGCCCCGGTGTCCGTAGGGGAGCTTGTAGTTCGTGCCCCCGAAGGCGCGCGCGATGAGTTGGTGTCCGAGGCAGATGCCGAAGAGCGGGACCCCGGCGTCGCTCAGCGTGCGGATGCGCTCGACCGCGCCCGGCACCGCCTCCGGATCGCCGGGTCCGTTCGACACGAAGACGCCGTCGGGGCGGGCGGCCAGCAGCGCGTCGGCATCCGTGTCGCACGGGACGACGCGCACGCGGTATCCCTCGCGGCGGAAGAGGTCGAGGCTGCGCGTCTTGACTCCGTAGTCGAGGCAGAGCACGAGGCCGCGCTCGGTCGACCCGTCGAGCGCGTCGAGTTCGTAGGGTTCGGGGGTCGAGACGGCGGTCGCGAGGTCGCGGCCGGACATCTCCGGCTCGGCGGCGAGGCGCTCGGCGGCCCGCTCCGGCGCCACGCCATCATGCGCGATGACGGCCCGCATCGCGCCCGCATCGCGGATGTGACGCGTCAGCGCCCGGGTGTCCGTGCCGATCAGCGTCGGAATCCCGTGCGAGGCGAGATACTCGGGCAGCGTGGAATCGGCGGGCCCGGACCCGATTTCGTGCGAAAGGTGCCTCACGACGAAGCCCGCGACCCACGGGCGCCGAGATTGGACGTCGGGGTCGCGGATGCCGTACACGCCCTGCATGGGCGCGGTCATGACGACGATCTGCGCGGCGAAGGAGGGGTCCGTGAGCACCTCGTGGTAGCCCGTCATCACCGTCGTGAAGACGGCCTCGCCGGCGGTCTCGGTCTCGGGGCCCACGTAGGCGCCGCCGAATCGGCGGCCGTCCTCGAGCAGGAGGTATCCGGGGCGTGCTTGCGTCTCGCTCAAGTGGCGCGTCCAATGTGGCGGTTGAAGGTGCGGGGACCCGGGCATCGGCCCGAGGCCCGCGTGCCGAGCAAACCCAAGCCGCGGGAGGCGCGTTGACGACCGACTCCGGACCCGGGAGGGAGAGCGGGACCGATGCTCCGCTCGTTCATATCTTCGCCGACGAGTCGTGCCTCGGCAACCAGTTCGAGAATCGCCGGAATCCGGGCGCGGCCGCGGGTCTCATCGAACGGTTCGACGAGCGCGGCGGATGGTACCGGCGGGACTTCGCCCACTTCGATCCCGACACGACGAACAACCGGATGGCGATCACCTCCGGCATCGTCGGGCTGGGCGCCCTGCGGCGGGCGTGTCGCGTCGTCTTCACGAGCGACAGCCAGTATCTCGTCCGAGGGATGAAGGAGTGGGTGCACGGCTGGGCCCGGCGCGGCTGGCGCCGGAAAGGCGGACCGATCGAGAACCTCGACCTGTGGCGGGAACTCGTGCGGGTCGCGGCGCGCCATCGCGTCGAGTGGCGCTGGACCCGGGGACACGCCGACGACGTGAAGAACTCCTACGCGGATCACCTCGCGGTGACGGCGGCGCGGGACCGGCGCGGCACCGACGGACTCGCCCCGTCCGGATTCGAGAGCTGGCTCGCGGAGGCGCAGGAGAAGGAGCGGTTCGTCGAGTTCCTGGATCTGCCGAGCGACGCGTTCACGGAGGATCCCCGACCCCCCGCTCCGGGCGGGGCCGGCGGCGACTGAGACCGGCTACGCGCCGCGATTCCGGCTACGAACCGGGGTTGCCGTCTCCGGAACCGGGATTCCCTTCCCCGCCTTCCGTCCCGTCGGGAACGGCGGCGCCCTCCTCCGCTGCGGGTGTGGCCGCTTCGTCGGACGGGGCCGCGCCCTCTCCGAGGTCGGGCGGCGCCTCCAGCAGCGAAGCCGGCGCCTCGGGGAGGCTCTGCTGGCTGGGGAGTCCCTGACGCAGGATTGACTCCGGCGCAGAGTCCGGACGCGCGGAGAGCACGGTCAGCACGAGCGCGAGGAAGAGGAAACTCCCCCCGCCGTACCAGCTCATCTTCGTCAGCGCGTTGGCCGCCTGGCGACCTCCCATGAAGGAGTCCGTGGAGGACGAGGCGCCGCCGAAAGACGCGGCGAGCCCGCCGCCCTTCGCGGACTGGAGGAGGATCATCACGCACAGCACGAGCGCGATCAGCGATATCAATACGATCAGGAACGTGAACATCGTCTACCTGCTATTGGTTGGATCGACCGTTTAAGGTAGAGCGGCCGGCGGAACGGGGCCAGCTTTACGCGCCGGGCGACACCGGCGGGGCGGACGCAGATACAGGTTATCGGCCCGCCGCGCAGATCGCGGCCCAGCTGTCGGGGTCGAGGCTCGCGCCACCCACGAGCACGCCGTCCACGCCGGGCGCCGCCAGGAGCGCCTCGATGTTGGCCGGCTTGACGCTCCCGCCGTAAAGGATCGCCGCCTGCTCGGCATCGCAGCCTTCGGCCCGCACCAACTGCTCGCGCACAATGGCGTGGGCCTCGGCGGCGTCGGCGGGGCTCGCCGTGCGTCCGGTGCCGATTGCCCACACGGGCTCGTAGGCGTAGACGAGGCCGGCTCGGCCCTCGCGGTCGAGAGGGCGGATCGCTCCCCGGATCTGGGCCTCGAGGACCGTCGCGAGTCGTCCGGACTCCCGTTCCTCGAGCGTCTCGCCCACGCACAGGACGGGACGGAGGGCGGCCTCGAGGATGCGAACGAGCTTGCGCCCCACGTCCGCATCGGTGTCGCCGAACTCCCGCCGGCGTTCCGAATGGCCCGCGAGCGCCCAGGTGGCGCCCGTCGCCGGGACCATGGCGGCCGAGATTCCACTCGTGTGCGCGCCTTCGAGCTCGGTGTGCACGTCCTGGACGCCGAACTCGAGGTCCGGACGCTCGGAGGCCGCCGCGGCGAAGGCCGCCAGGCTGATCGCGGGGGGGAATATGACCACGGTCGCGTCGCTGCGGCGCCTGTGGCGCGCCGTGAACCGTTCCACGAACGCCCCGGTCTCGGGAGGGCCGTGCGACATCTTCCAGTTCGCGGCGAATACGGGGGTGCGCGGCTGACTCGGCGGGTGACTCACGAGCGTGTCCTTTCGTTGAGAACGTCGAGTCCGGGCAGACGCCCGCTCGACAGGTACTCGAGGGCCGCGCCGCCGCCGGTGCAGACGTGCGATACGCGGTCGAGAAGCCCGGCCCGGCGAACGGCGGCCGCGGAGTCGCCGCCCCCGATGACGGTGAACGCGCCCGCCGCGGTCGCCTGCGCGGCGGCTTCGGCGACGGCGAAGGTGCCCGCCGCGAACCGCGGATCCTCGAACAGACCCATGGGACCGTTCCAGAAGAAGGCGGCGCACCCGTCCAACGCCTTGGCGTAGCTGGCGCGGGACTCGGGCCCGATGTCCAGGGCGGCCATCCCCGGCTCGATCGCGCCGACCGCGACGCTCTCCACGTCGTCCCCTTTCCCGCCCGACCGGTCCAGGACCATCACGTCCGCCGGCAGGCGGATCCGTTCCCCGCCGGCAGCCAGGATCGACCGGGCGAGATCGAGCGCCTCCTCCTCGACGAGCGAGCTACCTGTCTGGATGCCCTGCGCACGGAGGAACGTGTTCGCCATCGCGCCGCCCACGAGGATCAGGTCGGCGCGTTCCGTGAAGCGCCGCATGAGCTCGATCTTGTCGCCGATTTTGGCCCCCCCGAAGGCGACAATGAAGGGACGGCGCGGGCGGTCGAGCGCACCCAGCGCCTCGAGTTCGCGCTCGACGAGCAACCCCGCGGCCGAAGGGCTCAGGAGCGCGGGCACGCCCGTCGTCGAAGCGTGCGCGCGGTGCAGCGTGCCGAACGCGTCGTTGACGAAGAAGTCGCCGAGCCGGGCGAGCCGCCCGGCGAGGGCGTCGTCGTTTGCCGTCTCCCCGGGCAGGAAACGCGTGTTCTCCGCGAGGAGGATCTGCCCGGTCCCCAGTTCGCGGCTGGCGCGGAGCGCATCCTCGCCGTCGCACGGCGCGGAAAAGAGGACTTCGGCGTCGAGGAGGCCGGCGAGCGCGGAGGCTACGGGCGCGAGCGACAGCGCGGGGTTCGGCTGCCCGCCCGGCCGGCCCAGGTGCGACAGCAGCACCGGCCGGACGTCACGCCGCAGCAACCACCGGAGCGTCGGCAGCGAAGCTTCGATGCGCGTCGCGTCCGCGACCTGTCCGGCGTCGAGCGGCACGTTGTAGTCCACCCGCACGAGCCCCCGCTTCCCGGCCAGTCCGGCCGGGAGGTCGCGCAGCGTCCGGGTCACGAGGGAACGGGAGCGGGCCGCTCAGGCCCCGACGGCGGCGGGCAGACGCTCTCCGACGAAACTCGCCAGGTCCACGAGGCGATTCGAGTACCCCCACTCGTTGTCGTACCAAGAGATGACCTTCACGAGCGTGCCGTCCATGACCGACGTCGATTGCGCGTCGACGATTGCGCTCGCCGGGTGTCCCGTGAAGTCGATGGATACGAGCTGTTCCTCGGTGTATTCGAGCACGCCATCGAGCGGACCCTCCGCCGCCTCGCGAAATGCGGCGTTGATTTCGTCCGCCGACGTGTCCCGCGACACCGTGGCCACGAGGTCCACGATCGACACGTCCGGCGTCGGGACCCGCATCGCCATCCCGTCGAGCTTCCCCTTCACCTGCGGGAGCACGAGACCCACGGCCTTCGCGGCGCCCGTCGTCGTGGGGATAATCGAGACCGCCGCGGCGCGGGCGCGCCGGAGGTCCTTGTGCGGGAGGTCGAGGAGCTGCTGCCCGTTCGTGTACGCGTGGACCGTCGTCATCAGGCCGCGCTCGAAACCGAAGCGGTCCAGCAGAACCTTGACGACCGGAGCGATGCAGTTGGTCGTGCAGCTCGCGTTCGAGATCACGTCGTGCTTCGCCGGGTCGTATTCGTCCGCGTTCACGCCGAGGACGAGGGTGATGTCCGGCTCGATGCCGGGCGCGGAGATGAGGACTTTCTTCGCGCCGGCCCGCAGGTGCCGCGTCGCGTCCTCCCGCTTGCGGAAGATGCCCGTGGATTCGATCACGATGTCGACATCGAGTTCCGCCCACGGGAGGTCGGCCGGGTCGCGCTCCGAGAAGACGCGCACGCGTTCCTCTCCCACGACGAGTTCCCCGCCGTCCACGCGCACGTCGCCGGGAAAGCGCCCGTGCACGGAGTCGTACTTGAACAGATGGGCGAGCGTCGCCGCATCCGTGAGGTCGTTTATCGCAACGAAATCAAGGTCCCCGCGCGGGTCCTGAAGCGCCGCGCGGAGGATGTTCCGGCCGATGCGGCCGAAACCGTTGATGGCAACCCTCACACTCATTCGGATTCCTCTCGGGAAGAACTATGGGCGAAGCCGCCCGGTCGGCGATTCGTCCCCGTCCAGGGGACGCAAGGTGCGCGCAAAACTAACGGTGGCCACGCTGCGGAATCCAGCCTCGGCCAGCGTCTCGGCGCAGGCGATCGCAGTGGCTCCGGTCGTGAGCACGTCATCGACGATCATGGCACATCCGCGCTCGTCCGGGAGGCCGGCGCGCAACCGGAATCGGCCCTGTACGTTCGCTCGGCGCAGAGCCCCGCGGACGCCCGCCTGGCGGCCGCCGCCCGGCCGGCGATCGAGGAAGGGCCCCAGCGACCCGACGCCGCGGTCGGCGAGCGCGCGGGCGAGCTCCGCGGCCTGGTTGAATCCCCGTTCCCGCTGCCGGGCGGGCGTGAGCGGCACCGGGATCAGCCAGGGGTCGCCCTCGCCGATCCGCGACGCCATCGCCTCGGCGGCGGGAGCCATGCGCGCGGCCATCCACGGAGCGAGGGCGCGCCAGCGGTCGTACTTCAGGGCGTGCACCGTCCGGGCGGCCAGACCTTCGAAGACGAAGGGCGCGCCGGCCGCCACCAGGACGTCGGGCCACTCCTCGCACGTGCCGCACGGCACAATTTCTCCGGCCGCCGCGGCGATGTTGCCGAGCGGCTGAGCGCAGCGCGGGCAGCGCGGACTCGCGAGCCGGGGGAGTCGCGACCGGCAGAGGGCGCACAGCGGCGGGCCATCGGGAGCGACGCCGCGGCGGCACCCCACGCATGCCGCGGGCACGAGCGCATCGAAGGCCGCGGCGGCCGCTCTGCCCACGAGACCGAGCCGGCCAGCCCACGCCACGGCCCTCACGCGGCGCTGGATCCGGCCCCGGGTTCCGGCGCCGGCCGGCTCCCGAGTTCAGCCACCGCCGCCTCCCGCATCGCTTCAAAGGGAGCCGCGCGGCCGGGGAACCACCGCTCGAGCGAGAGCGCCGCCTGGCCCACGAGCATGTCGAGTCCGCCGATGGCCCGGATTCCGAGAGAGCGCGCGTGTCGAACCCACGCGGTCTCTCCCGACGCGTACACCATGTCGAAGGCGGCGCTAAACCGCGCACCGACCGCGATCCGATCCAGCTCGAGAGGGAGCGGATCCCTGGGAGCAAGCCCGAGGCTCGTCGAATTCAGCACGAGATCGTACGTCGCACCGGCGTGCGGCGCGGCGACCACGCGCACGGTGTCGGCCACGCGGTCAGCGGCGGCCACGCGGTCGGCCTCGGGCGCGCCGGCGGCGCCGGTTGCGGCGGCGACGGCGGTCGCGTGGGCGAGCGCCCGGTCTCGCAGCTGGCGTGCCCGGGCCGGCGTCCGGTTGAGGACCTCGACGGACGACGCCCCGCCTTCGAGCAGCGCATGGACCGCCGCCCGGGCCCCGCCCCCGGCGCCCAGGAGGAGCACGCGCGCGCCCCGCGGCTCGAAACCGAAGCGGGAAAAGGCGGTGTGGAGCCCGCCGACGTCCGTGTTGTCGCCCGCGAGTTCGCCATCCAGTCGTCGCCACCAGCAGTTGCACGCCCCGGTCGCGCGGACCGCCGCGCTCGGCCGGGCGAGCGCCCGGGCCGCCCGCAGCTTGTGCGGGAGCGTCACGTTCCCGCCCGCCAGATCCGCGCTCCGCATGATGGGTCCGACCTCGTCCGGCGCGGTCCGTCGGGCGGTGTACTCCGCGTCGAGTCCAAGGACGTCGAAGGCCGCGCGGTGCATCGCGGGTGAAATCGAGTGCCTCACGGGGTCCCCGAGAAGCGCGAAACGGAGCGTCACGACCCGGACCCTTCGCGTCCTCCCCGTTCGTCTTCATCGAGCGCGTCGAAGAACCCCCGCATCGCCAGCCTCAGCAACGCCCGCGTCTCCTCGTACGTCTCGACATCGCCGCCGTAGGGATCGGGGACCCCGCCCACGCTCCGCTCGTGGTCCGCGGGCAGGAAGTCCGTCATGACGTGGATCGCCGCATCCGGAGCCAAGCGCGCCGCCGCCCGGGCGTGCGACGCCTCCATGCCGATGATCACGTCGGCCCATTCGAGCAGTTCGAGCGAGAGTTCACGGGAACGGTGCTCCGCGAGGTCGAGCCCGTGCGCGGCTGCGACCGCGATCCCGGGACCCGAGGCCGGCTGGCCGGGAAACGCGAAGGTGCCCGCCGATGCGCAGGAGACCTCCCCCCACCCCCGCGCGCCGGCTTCCGCCCGCGCGATCACCTCGGCCATCGGACTGCGGCATATGTTGCCGGTGCAGACGAAGAGGAGGTTCATCGGGACGATTCTCCGACAGGGTGCGGGGATCGGGGATGCGGCGTGAGGGCCCGGGTGACATCCGCCGCCGGCACGGCCCCCTCCCGTAGTATCTCGACTGCGTCCTCCGTCACGCGCACGAGAGTCGACGGGGTCGAGCCGGCCAGATCCCCTGCGTCGAGCCAACCCACCGCTCCCGCCTCGGACCCGATCCCCGACAGGACGGCGCGCACCTCCCCGCCCGTCCTCGCCGGGGGGCTCCCCGTCACGTTCAGACTGGTGGAAGTCAGCAGCCCGCCGGCGCGGTCGAGGAGGCGTCTCACGACCGGATGAGGGTCGACGCGCACGGCCACGCCGGTGTCGCTGCCGTCCTCCAGCACCAGAGTGAGCGGTCCCGGCCAGAAGGTATCAGCGAGCCGGCGCGCGGCGTCCGTCCACCGGACCCCGGGCAGCGCCTCGATGACCGCATCGCGGCTCGCGGCGAGCCGGATCAACGGCCCCGGCGGCCGACCCTTGATCGCGGCGATCCGCGCGTCGACCTCCGGCCGCGGCCGGCCACCCAGCCCGTACACTGTCGAGGTCGGGTGAGCCACGACCCCCCCGGCGTCGAGCAGCGCCCCCGCCCGGTCGAACGCTTCATCATCGGTCGCGAGCGCCCGGACCCGCCCGGCGGTCCCCGAAGCGCCCACCCACTCGTGCCACTTCACCACGTCGATACCCTTCCCGCCGTCTCCATGAAGTAACGAGGACCCGACACTGGTACCCACTAGTTCGCCGCGGCGATCAACCCGGCCTGAACCATGGCGCGCGCGAGCGAGAGGTCGCCCGCCGTCGTGATCTTCAGGTTCGCCGGATCTCCCTCCACAGTCGCAACGTCGATGCCGAGCCGTTCGCAGAGCAGCGCGTCGTCCGTCATGGCGGCGGCGTCCTGCGCTTCCCAGGCGCCCGCATCGTCGACCGCGTGGGTGCGGTTCAGAACCTCGGCCGGAAACCCCTGTGGCGTCTGCACGCGCCAGAGTCGCTCGCGCGGCACGGTCCCCTCGATCCAGCCTCCCTCGTCCACGCGTTTCACGGTGTCCTCCACGGCGATCACCGGTACGACCGGGCCCGCGCGAGCCCCTTCCACGACGCGGGAAACGAGCGCGGCCGACACGAACGGACGCGCCCCATCGTGCACGAGCACGGTCTGGACCTCGCCCGCCAGGGCCTCGACGCCGGCACGCACGGAATCAGCCCGAAACACCCCGCCCGGCACGACGAGAACCCCGTCCGGAAGCCATGCCGGGGGCGAGGCTGCCCGCGACGGCGAGAGCACGAGCACGACCCGATCGATGTCGGGATGGTTCACGAGCGTCCGCAGCGACCAGGCGAGCACGGGCATGCCGCAGAGGTCGACGAACTGCTTGGGCCGCGACGCGCCGAAGCGGTGTCCCTGCCCCGCCGCGACGACGACGGCGCCGACGCCGCGGACGGCTGCCGGGCCTCCCGCCGGCACTAGTCGGGTTCCGGACGGCGGCTCACGGATTCGAACGCCGTGAAGGCCTTGTGGAAATAGAGTTCGACGGTCCCCGTCGGCCCGTTGCGCTGCTTGCCCACGATGAGTTCGGCCT
This sequence comes from Candidatus Palauibacter polyketidifaciens, assembly GCF_947581785.1. NCBI lineage: Bacteria > Pseudomonadati > Gemmatimonadota > Gemmatimonadia > Candidatus Palauibacterales > Candidatus Palauibacteraceae > Candidatus Palauibacter > Candidatus Palauibacter polyketidifaciens. Next base: position 49,510 of record NZ_CANPVO010000047.1, read on the forward strand.
TCCCCGCCAATCCCCGTTCCTCCACCTCTTCCGGTTTGCGGTGCATCTCCTCGCGGAAGATGAAGAGGACGACGTCCGCATCCTGCTCGATCGCGCCCGACTCGCGAAGGTCGGAGAGCCGCGGCCGATTCCCCTCGCGCTGCTCGGGCGCCCGCGAGAGCTGGGAGAGCGCGAGGAGCGGCACGCCGACCTCCTTCGCGATCGCCTTGAGCGACCGGGAGATCGCGCTGATCTCCTGCTGGCGGTTCTCGACCCGCGCGCCGCCGGACATCAGCTGCAAGTAGTCGAGCACGACGAGCCCGACACCGACTTCCGCGTGGAGGCGCCGCACCTTGGCCCGGAGTTCGATGGGCGAGATCGCGGGAGTGTCGTCGATCCAGATCGGCGCCGTGTTCAGGTGTCCGGCTCCGCTCGCCAGCCGCGTGAAGTCGTCGGATGTCAGTCGGCCCGTCCGGATCCGGCTCGAATCCACCTTGGACTCTGCGCTCAGCATCCGCTGGACGAGCGACTCTCTCGACATTTCGAGCGAGAAGATCGCCACCGGGACATCCTCGCCGATCGCCGTGTGCTGGGCGATGTTCAGCGCGAGGGCCGTTTTGCCCATCGAGGGTCGCCCGGCGAGGACGACGAGGTCGGCCGGCTGAAACCCCGCGGTCATCCGGTCGAGATCGGAGAATCCGGATGCGACGCCGGTGATCGAGCCCGGGTTCCGCACGAGTTCGTCGATCCGGTCCATCGTCGAGCGCAGGACTTCCTTGATGCGGACGAAGGTCCCGCGCTGCTCCGCCTGCGAGATCTCGAAGATCCTCTGTTCCGCGCGGTCGAGCGTCTCGTCGACCTCTCCCGACCCCGTTTCGTAGGCGTCCTGGATGATCTCGGTCGCGCTGGAGATGAGCCGCCGAAGCACCGTCTTGTCGCGCAGAATTCGGCAGTGGTAGGCGATGTTGGCGGCGGTGGGCACGGCGTCCACGAGCTTCGCGAGGTACGCCATCCCGCCGACGGCATCGAGTTCCGCCGCGCTCTGCAGCTCGTCCGCGAGCGTGACGGCGTCGATGACGTCGCCGCGTCCGTACAGGCGCACCATCGCGCGGAAGATCCGGCGGTTGCCCTCCCGGTGGAAGGCGGAATCGTCGATTCGCTCGAGGGCGATGGCGACGGAATCGCCGTCGATGAGCATCGCCCCGAGGACCGAAATCTCGGCCTCCTCGGACCAGGGTGTGCGCCGGGCCTCGATCTCGTCGCTGGGGAGGCTGATCGCCGTCTCAACCACTGCGGGCCTCGCGGTCTCCGGCGCCGTCGAGCATGCGGCGCACGATCTGCAGATCCTCCCACGTCGGCCGGATCCAGCCGGGGTTACGGAGGAGCGCCGCCGGGTGGTAGGTGGCGACGACAGGGTACCCGGAATAGCGGTGCACGGTGCCGCGGAGCCGGCCGAGCGCGGCTTTCGTTTCGAGCAAGGTGCGCGCGGCGAAGGCGCCGAAGGCGATGATCACCTCGGGTTCGATGAGCGCAAGCTGTCGCAGGAGATAGGGGGCGCAGGCCGCAACCTCTTCGGGGAGCGGGTCGCGGTTCCGGGGCGGCCGGGACTTCAGCACGTTGCAGATATAGACGGAGGTCCGCGGAAGCCCGATCGACATCAGCAGACGGTCGAGCAGCTGGCCGGCGCGGCCGACGAAGGGGCGGCCGGTGTCATCTTCATGCTTGCCTGGAGCCTCTCCCACGCACACGACGCGGGCGTTCCCCGCCCCTTCGCCGAAAACCGGGTTCTTCCGCGATTCGTGGAGCGTGCAGCGAGTACAGGAGGCGACGAGCGCGGCCAGCGCCTCCAGATCCGGCGCCTCGGCGATCTCCGACCGCGTCACCGTGGCGGGCGGGCTCGTCACTGCGGCGCCCGGGCGGGCGTCACCGTCCGGGGGAGCCGCGGCGGCCGCGTGCGCCACGCGCCGGGCGGACGCCAGACGGCGCACGACCTCGTCGCGCGTCGCGTGCTCGAGCATGAGCGCGTTCCCCTCCGAGGAGAGCGTCTGCTCGAGAAAGGCGCGGGCGAGCGTCCGGGCTTCGGCATCCGGCGGGTTCAACTCTCCGCCGCCGCCATCGAGGCTTCGATCCGGTCGAGCAGTTCGTCCGCCAACTCCGTCTTCTTCGCCAAAGGCAACTCCTCGGCCGTGCCGCTCCGGTCGATCAACGTGATGCGGTTCGTCTCGGACCCGAATCCCGCACCGGGCTCCACGGCCGAGTTCACCGCAACGACGTGCATGCCTTTCCGCTCGAGTTTCTCTCGTCCGCGGGCCAGGAGGTCCTCCGTCTCAAGCGCAAAACCCAGAGTAAAGATTCCCTTTCGTTCGCGGAACGCCCGCGTCTCCAACAGCAGGTCCGGGCCCGCGCGGAGCGAGAGTTGGAACCCGTCTCCCTTCTTGATCTTCGAGTCGGCCGCGCGGGTCGGCTCGAAGTCGCCGACGGCGGCGGCCATCAGAAGGATGTCCGCATCGGTCAACGCCGTCTCCAGCGCGGCCAGCATCTCGTCGGCCGTCTCGACCTCCACCACGTCGGGCCCCGGGGGTCGCGGCAGCCGGCCGGGCCCGCTGATGAGCGTGACATCGGCCCCGCGCCGCCAGGCGGCCTCGGCGAGCGCGAACCCCATGCGACCCGAAGAACGGTTCGAGATGAAGCGGACGGGATCCAGTGCGGCTCGCGTCGGCCCCGCCGTCGCGATGACCTTCCGTCCGCGCAGGCCGGTGGCCGTTTCGAGCGCCCGCCCGATGCGCGACAGGATCTCCTCCGGCTCCAGGAGCCGTCCCGGCCCGCTCTCCCCCTCCGCGAGCGGACCATCGGCGGGCCCGGCGACCCCGTACCCGACATCGACGAGCCGCGCGACGTTCGCCTGCGTGATCGGATGCTCCCACATCCGCGTGTTCATCGCAGGGCAGAGGATCACCGGCGCGCGCGAGGCCAGCACGGCGGTCGCCGCCAGGTCGTCCGCGGCGCCGGCGGCGAGCCTGGAGATGAGGTTGGCCGTCGCGGGCGCGACGACGACGATATCGGCTTCGAGACCGAGGTCCAGGTGCGCCATGGGCCGGTCCCACAGCGACGCGTGTGCCGGGCGGCCCGTAATCCCCTCGAAGGTGACGCGCCCGATGAAGCGCTCGGCCGCGGCGGTCAGGATGACCTCGACTCCGGCCCCGGCCTCGATCAGGCGGCGGGTGAGGATCGCGCTCTTGTACGCGGCGATCCCGCCGGATACGACGAGCAGCACGCGACGACCGTCGAAGGGCCGCACGGGAGTGCCCGGCGCGCTAGGGCATGAGGGTGGGGCGCGCCCGAACCAGCCGGTATTGCAGCTTCTTCTCTTCCGAGGTCAGCGCGTCCGCCGCGACCGTCGTCAGCTTCTCCGCGCCGTACGGCGAGCGTTCGAGCGGCAGGGCGTTGAGTTCGCGCGCATACTTCGCGGCAACGAGGACGCCCAGGTACTTGTTCGTCGCCGCCTTCGCCACGGCGTCCGGCGTAAACACCTTCATTCCATCTCTCCCTTTTATTCCGTGCCGCGGTCACTCGCCGGACCGCAACTGTTCAAGAATCTACCACATGCGTCAGACGGCATCCAACTCGCCGATGATGCGTTGCACGTGCCGCCGCTCCGCCGCTCCGAGACGGCGGTCCGGTACGAGCCCCTTAGACGCGAGCGCCGACACTTCGGCGACGGCGTCCTCGATCCGGTCATTGACGACGAGACGATCGAACTCCGCCGCGGCTTCCAGCTCCGATCGGGCGTTCGTGAGCCGCCGCCGGAGCTGCTCCGGACTCTCGCTGCCCCGCCCCCGCAGCTGCCGCGCGATCCGGGCCGCGGTGGGGGGGACGATGAAGATCGAGAGGACCTCCGCGACGGCCTCCCACACCTGCCGAGCCCCCTGCACGTCGATGTCGAGCAGGAGGTGGGCGCCGGCTTCCCGCGCCCGGTCGAGGTTGTCCCGCGGGGTCCCGTAGCGTTCGCCGTGGACGGTCGCGCATTCGAGCATCGCGCCGGAATCCACCAGCGCCTCGAACCGGGGCCGCGAGACGAACCGGTAGTCTACTCCATCCCGTTCGCCCGCCCGCGGCGCCCGCGTCGTCATCGAAACCGAGAAATAAAACCCGGGGGAACCGGTCTCGGCGAGCAGCCGATCGCGGATCGTCGTCTTCCCCGCTCCGGAGGGTCCCGCGAGGATGACGGGAAAGAGGGTACGCGACCCGGTCGCCGCGGGGCTCACTCGACGTTTTCCACCTGCTCCCGGAGCCTCTCGATCTCGTTCTTCGCTTCCACCACGAGTCTCGATATTCGGGAGTCATTCGCCTTTGCGCCCAGCGTGTTGACCTCGCGCTGCAACTCCTGCACGAGGAAGCCGAGCCGCCGCCCCACGGGCTCGTCGATCGGGGCCTCGAGGAACTCCTCGAAGGCTTCGACGTGCGAGCGGGCGCGCACGAGTTCCTCGCTGATCTCCCAGCGGTCCGCAATGAGCGCGATCTCGCGCGTTAGCCGATCCTCATCCAGGCCCTTCCCGGCGAGGTCCACGACCGCGTCGCGAAGCCGGCGCCGCTCGCGTTCGAGCCGTTCCGGCGCCAGCACCTCCGCGCCATCGACCGCCTCCCGGATTCCCGCCAGCCGTCCCCGCAGGTCGACTTCGAGCCGGGCCCCTTCCCGGTCCCGCATCTCCACCAGGAGGTCGAGCGCGTCCGCCGCCGCCTCCTTCACATCCTCCATCTCCGGGACGAACTCCGCGCCCTCGCCGCCCGCTTTCCGGAAGATGCCGCCCACGCGAAGCAGCGAAGCGATGTCCGGTTCGCCGGAAACCCCGAAGTCATCCCGAAGCCGTGCGCACGCATCGAGCACTTCCCGTACGCGTGCCTCGTCCAGGCTAGCGTCGCCCTCGTCCGACGCGCCCTCCACGCGGACGAAGAGATCCAGCCGGCCGCGGCGGGCCCGGGACTCCGAGAGGGTGCGAAGCTCGCTTTCCCAGCGCTCCCGGCCGGGGGGCGCCTTCACCACGACCTTCAGCCCCCGGGAATTCACCGAGCGCGCTTCGACCGTGACCGTGCCGCCCTCCCGCGTCACGGTCGCCGACCCGTAGCCGGTCATGCTGCGAATCACTTCGGCATCTCCCGGCGCGGCGCCCGGCCGATCAATTGAAGAACTCCCAGCGAAGACCGAACACGTTGAGCTGCCGGGGGAAGTGCGCGCCCTGAAAATCTCCGATTCGGTCTGCACCCAGGTTGCCGAATCGCCAGAAGAACCGAAAGTCGGCGATCTTGAACATCAGGTGTCCGCCCATCCAGCTGTCAGCGTCCAGCATCACCGGATCGGGCGAACCCGGGACGGGGACCAGCCGCTCCCCGCGGCGATCGATGAACACGGACACCCAGATCCGGAGGTGCTCGTCGAAGAAGGTGTCGTAAAGGTACAGCTCCGTGCGGAAGAGGCGTTCGGGGAGAAAGAGCGTCTCGGCACCGCGGGAATCGAACTTTCGCCACGAAGCGCGCAGCCGGATGGGCTCCACTCCCCGCAGCAGCACGCCGAGGGGCACGACCGGCCCATCGAAGCGCACTTCCAGCGAAGTGATGTCCACCTCCGAGGAATCCGCGACGACGAGACGGTCGAAGGGGGCGCCGAAGCCGACCTGCCGGTCCATCCATTGTGCCGAGTAGCGGCCGGAGAGGTTGAACGGCCCGACCGCGAGGGCCGCCGAGGCGCCGCGGGAGTCGAACCGCAGGCTGTCCGCAGGCAGGAATTCCGACATCGGGAGGGTGTCGAGCATGGGATGTTGGGGAAAGCCGATCCCCCGCGTTCCCTCCGCCGTGAACGCCCTCAACTCGATCGGAAAGAGGAGCGTCTCCCGGAAGGCCGCCCCCGCCCGCCAGGACTTCGTCGGGAACTCGTTCCAGCTCGCGAGTTCGGCTCCCCCCTCGAGCGCGAAGGGACCGATGGGCTGCCAGGCGGAGAGATCCGCGAGGCGCGATGCGTAGGGGTCACGCCCGGCGAAACGGAGGCCCATCGAGATCCCGCCCGACCCCGGTTGCGCCGAGAACCGTACGCCGACGCCATCCGCACCCCGTTGCGGCGGCGAAATGCTGTCCGGGAGGTTGGCGACGACATCCGTGAAACTCGTGGCCTGCCCGTAGGCTTCGAGCTGGGCCCGTTCCCCGAGGTTCGCCCGCGTGCGGAGCACAAACTCCCTGCGGGAGAACTCGAGCGTGTCGAGCCCGGTGCGCTCGATGGTCTCGTTGCGAACCTCGAACTGCATCCCGAAGTCGTTGGAGCGCGGCATCCACGAGAAGCGGCCCTGTACGGCGAATCGATCCTGGTTGTTCTGCCGATCCTGGACGTCGTACCGCTCGAAGGAGGCTTCGATGTTGGACGCCCCGCCCAGCGAGTTGGCGAAGACGGCGTCGAGGATCTCGGAGCGGGGATCCCCCGTCAGCCCGCTCACGCGGGAGTAGGCCTGGACGCCGTCGTGGCGGATGAGGTCCACGTCGATGACGAGGCCGTCCGCGCCGCGATACACGCGCACCCGGTCGACGTAGTTCAGCGACACGCGCCGGAGGTCCGTCTGAGTCCGGGAGAGGGGGAGGATTTCGCGGCCGTCGACGTATAGGGCCGCGAACCCCGGCCCAAAGCCGCCGTCGAAGACGTGGTGGGGCCCCTGAAAGAACTCCCCGCGAACCCCCGTGATGCCCGGAACGTGCTCGAGCAGGAGTTCGAGGAGGGTGAACGAGGGCGACGCGTGCACGCACTCGCGGTCGCAGTCGAAGATCTCGTGCGTCGGGCCGCGCAGCCCCGTCAGCCGCCCCGGAAAGCTCTGGGCCCGTCCCGGCGTGCTGTCGGCGAAGGCGGCGAGGACCGAGTCGGGCACGATCTCCAGGCTGTCGGGGATCGGCGGGTCCTGGGCGTGCGCCGCGGAGATGCCCGCGAAGGTGAGCAGCAGCGCGCCCGGCAGCCTGCGGAAGAACTCCGCGCCGGCGCCGAGAACGCGGAGGAAGATCTTCGTCACCCTCCCTCGCGGACGCGCAGCCATTCATGGACGAGCCGGACTCCGACCCCGGTGGCTCCCTTCGGCTGCCAGCCGCGTGCCTCCTTCGCCCACGCCGTGCCCGCGATGTCGAGGTGGGCCCAGGGCACGTCGTCCGACACGAACTCGCGCAGGAACCAGCCCGCGGTGATCGTGCCCGCGCCCCGGCCGCCGATGTTCTTGATGTCCGCGATATCGGAGTCGAGCTGGGCTCGGTAGACCTTCCACAACGGCAGAGGCCACGTCCGTTCCCCCGTCGCTTCGCCGGCCTCCGACAGCTCGTCCGCCATGTTCCGGTCGTTCGCGAGCACGGCCACCGCGTGATGGCCGAGGGCGACGACGCAGGCCCCGGTCAGCGTGGCCATGTCGACGATCGCCACCGGGTCCAGCCGCTGTGCGTACGTCAGCGCGTCCGACAGGATGAGGCGACCCTCCGCGTCCGTGTTGATGACCTCGATCGACTTGCCCGACAGTCCGCGGATCACGTCCCCCGGCTTCACGGCGTCCCCCGCCGGGAGATTCTCCGTCACGGGCGCGAGGCCGATCACCCGCTGCGGGATCTCGAGGCGCGCCGCCGCGATCATGACCCCGAACACGGCCGCGGCGCCCGCCATGTCGTACTTCATGTCCTCCATGCCCGAGGCGGGCTTGAGCGAGATACCTCCGGCATCGAAGGTCACGCCCTTGCCGACAACGACGACGGGGTCTCCCCCCGATCCCTCGTGCTCCATCTCGATGAAGCGCGGCTCCTCCACGGACCCGCGGGCCACCGTGAGGAGTCCCCCGAATCCCTCCTCCTCCAGCCTTCCCCGGTCCCACACCTCAACCCGGAAGCCGTATTCTCCGGCCAGCCGCTCCGCCTCCGCGGCGAGGTAGCGCGGGGTCGCCACGTTGCCCGGGAGCGTCACGAGTTCGCGCGTGGCGTTCTGCGCCTCGGCGAGCACGCAGCCCCGCCGCACCGCGGCTTCTGCCTCCGGGCCGGCCTCGCCCGCGGCGATGAGGATCCGCTCTTCCGGGGCGGCAGCGCGGCCCTCCGTGTCGCGGAGTCCGTCGTAACGCCAGTCACCGAGCGCGAGCCCCTCGGCGGACGCTTGCCACGCCACGCCGCCCGCCGTCTCCGGCACGCGGAACCCGACCGACCCGAGCCCGCGCTCGCGAGCCGCCCGGACGCCGGCCCCCGCCGCCCGCCGGCACGACTCCTCCATCGGCCGCGCTCCGGCGTCGAGGCGAACGACGAAGACGTCGGGAGCGTCCACGGCTCCGAGCCGCACCCAGCCCGATGCCTCCCCGGAGCCCCCACGGCTCTCCAGCCACGCCGTCGCCGCGCTTTCCCACCACTCGCCCGTCGCATCCGCGTCATCGAGCCACGGGATGACGAGAGCATCCAGTTCCCGTTCGACAGGTATCCCCGAGCGTATCTCCACCGACACCTTCCTTCTCTCGACTCTTGTCTCAACCCTTGCCGCTACGAAAAAAGCGGGCTCGGCAGCCCCCTTGAGGCCTGCGGCCCGCTTCCGTTGGCGTGTTGGCCGGCGCCGGACGCGGCGGGCCCCGGCCCCTTCCGCGACTTCGGCTCAGCGCTCGTCCATCGGCACCCAGCGCAGGTCCATCTCCCCCACATACTCCGCACGGGGCCGAATGAGCCGGTTGTCCGCGTGCTGCTCCATCACGTGCGCCGTCCAGCCGCCCATCCGCCCTATCGCGAAAAGCGGCGTGTAGAGGTCGATCGGGATGCCCAGAGCGTAGTAGACCGTCGCGCAGTAGAAGTCGACGTTCGGGTTGATCCCCTTCTCGGAGATCATCCGGTCCTCGAGCTTCCGGGACATCTCGTAGAACTTCCCGAGCCCCGCCTGCTGCGTGAGCACGCGGGACATCTCGCGAAGGTGCGTCGCCCGCGGATCCTCCGTCTTGTAGACGCGGTGGCCGAAGCCCATGATCTTTCGCTTCTCCGCGAAGGCCCGGTCGAGCCACGGCCCGACGTTTTCCGGGTCGCCGATCTCAAGCAGCGTGTGCATGGCCCTCGCGTTCGCCCCGCCGTGCAGTTCACCCTTCAGCGCCCCCACGCCCCCGGTCACGGCCGAGTGCATGTCTCCGAGCGTGGCGGCGATGACGCGGCACGCGAAGGTCGACGCGTTGAACCCGTGGTCGAGGTACAGGAGCAGCGTCCGGTCGAGCGCATCGACGGCTTCGTCCGTGCCGGGTTCGCCGTTCGCCATCCTCACGAAGTCGGCGGACAGCGAGAGCGATGGGTCGGGATCCAGCGGCTCCAGCCCCTGCCGAATGCGGTGTATCGCCGCAATGATCGTGGGGGTCCGCGCTACGAGCCGCTCGGCCTTGCGCCGGTTCGCCTCGGCCGAGTTGTCCTCGGCATCCGGATCGTACACGCCCTCCAGCGAGATCCCGGTCCGAAGGGCCGACATCGGCACGGTCTCCGCCGGAAGACCCTTCAGTCCCTCCACGGTTCTCGGGTCCAGCGTGCGCTGTGCGGCCAGCGTCACCTCGAACTCATCGAGTTCCGAGCGTCTTGGCAGCCGCCCGTTCCAGAGCAGGAACACGCTCTCGGGGAACGAGACGTTCGGCGCGAGTTCGTGGATGTTGTAGCCCCGATAGACGAGGATGCCCTTGAGTCCGTCGATGAAGCTGAGTGAAGTCTGCGAGGCGACGACGCCTTCTAGCCCTTTCCCGGCGGCGGCGGTCATTCTGTCACAAGGCCTTTCGGTATGGCGCGGGAGCGTCCGCGCGGACGGCGAGTGTCGTGTCCCTAGCGGATGGCGGGATCGAGTTTCGCCTGCTTGAAGTGCTTTTTGAGATCATCGAGACTGAGCTGTTCGAACGAACCCTGCGGAAGCCGAAGCCGCCGCTGGCTCTGATACGGATCGGAGAAACAGACGAACACGACCGCCTCGAAATCGTCGGGCGGCGCCTTTTCATTCGGGTCCGGCCAGAAAACCTCGCGCGAAGCGAGCCATGCTTTCCACCGGCGCCCGTCGTCATCCTGGAAGGTCTTTGTCATTTGCACCTCTCGCGGCAGGAACGCAGCCTAGAAAGATAGCGTGCGATCACGAAATCGGGAAGAAGGTTCGCGGTCGGAGGGATCGGCGAATGCGGTCTGATTCGGTCAGCCCGGCGGGACCTCCCGGTCAGACGCATCGAGTCCGGGGAGCCGGCAGGCGAACGCGAAACCGCCGCCCATGAGAAGGCCTACGAGCAGTCCGAGCAAGAGCGTCACGAGGACGTAGTACACTGTGATAGTCATGCGGGAAGAATGTCGGATCTGACCGCGAATGTCCAGCGCCGCCCGAACGCGGCACGGCTGTTGCCGCGGGCCGCTACTTGCGGCGGCGGTGCATGCGCCGGAGAACGCGCTGCTGGAAGGCGATCCGCTCCATCACCCGATCGACGATCTGTTGGGCGTTCTTTCGCGAACGGCCCTCGGCGGCGAGGTCGTCGTACGGCACGGGCCGGCCCACGTAGATCGACACCCGCTGCCCGATCCGCGGAAGGCGGGAGCCTATGGGAAGGACGCGATCGAGCCCCTCCAGCGTGATCGGGACCACCTGGGGACGGGTCTGGAGGATGACCATGCCCGCGCCCGCCCGCCCGCGTCCGACCCGGCCGTCCCGCGAGCGCGTACCCTCCGGGAAGAAGGTGAGGATCCCCGCTCGAAGCACGTTGGCCGAGCGGATCATCGCGCTCAAGTCGCGGCGGCCGCGCCGCACCGGAATGCACTGGAACTGGTGGAACACCCAGGCAAAGAACGGGTTCTTGAAGAAGTTCTCCGCTGCGGCCGCGTTCCAGGGCGCCAGTTCGGGCCTGAACATCTTTTCCGGGAAAAAGAGGTAGTAGGCGATCGGAAACGAGTCGATCATCGATTGGTGATTCGAGAGAACGAGGGTGTTCGGGACGTGGCGGATTCGTCGTCGCCCGTAGACCCGCGTCCGGTTGAGGAGACCGAAGAGAAGGAAGACGCAGGGTGGAGCCACGAAGTTCGTGATGATCCAGCGAGTGACCGGCGTCAGCCACCGCGTGATGGGGCCCGGGGCCCAATCCGGCGGCGACACGCTCGCCCGCTTCGGGTTCTCGCGATCCGTCATCGCCTGAGAGTAGGTTGCCACGGAATCGACGGGAAGGCCGGGCGGTCGAGACGCCAGTGAAGGCGGCCGAGACGGCAGTGAACCACGACGATCTGGAGCCAGCGCGCGTGCGAACGATGGATCTTGCCATCATCGGAGCCGGGCCGGTCGGGCTCGAGGCTGCGGCCCGGGCGACCCGCGCCGGACTTGCGACGGTCCTGTTCGACGCCGGGGCGGTGGCGGACCACGTCCGCGCTTGGGGCTGGCTGCGACTCTTCTCCCCGTTCGAATGGAACGCGGGGCCCGCGGGGCTGGAACTCCTGGGTGGCCGGGAGGCGGAACTGCCGGCGGCGGGGGCGCTGCTCACGGGCACGGAGTTGCGGACGCGTTACCTGCTGCCGCTGGCCGAATCCCTGCGGTCGCGGGTGGATCTTCGCGAGGGGGCGCGCGTGCGCGACGCCGCCCGGGCGGATCGGCTGAAGGGCGAGGCGCTCGGCGAGGCCGCCCGGGCCGAACAGCCCTTCCGGCTGCTCGTGGAGGAGAACGGCGCCGAGACCGAGGTGTTCGCCCGGGCCGTGTTCGACTGCTCGGGGACCTACGGGCGGCCCAACTGGGCGGGGCCAAGCGGCACGCCCGCCGTCGGCGAGCGGTCCGCGCGACGCGCGATCGAATACCGCGTCCGGGATGTGCTCGGCGCCCAGCGTGGGCGCTACGCCGCGCGGCGCACGCTCCTCCTCGGAAACGGTCATTCGGCTGCCACCACCGCGTGCGCCCTCGCGGCGCTCGCTCGCTCCGTCCCGGGGACGCGGTTCACCTGGGCCAGCCGCGAGGCTCACGACACCCCGCTGCGGGCGATCCCGGACGATCCCCTCCCCGAGCGCGTGAGGCTCACGCGCCGGGCCAACGCGATCGCCGCCGAGCCGCCCCCCGGTTGCGAGTGGCTCTCCCGGAGCCGGCTTCTCTCCGTCGCCCAGCGCGATTCGCGCGGGTTCGAGGTCGACCTGGAGATCGCGGGGAACGTCCGGCGCGACCGTTTCGACCGGATCGTGGCGAATGTCGGTTACGAACCCGACGACCGGCTGTATCGCCAGCTCCAGGTGCACGTCTGCTACGCGTCTCACGGCCCCATGGGGGTCTCCGCCGCGCTCCTCGCCGCTCAGGGCCCGCGGGGCGACGAGCCGGCGGACTGCTGTATCGCGGCGGACGCGCTCGGGCCCGAGACGCTGCGCAACCCCGAGCCCGGTTTCTTCATCCTGGGCGCCAAGAGCTTCGGCAAGAACTCCGCCTTCCTCATGCGGACGGGGTACGAGCAGGTCGCCGACGCGTTCTCGCTCCTCGGATGGAGCGCCGCGCGCGCGACCGGAGCACGCTGACCGGGCCGGCCGTGTCGAGCCGTCCGGCTCACATCCTCTTGTAGGCCGGGCCGCTGCCGCCCTCCCGCGGCGTCCAGCGGGGACCCAGGACGTCCGTCGCCTTGCAGTCGATGCAGTTCGGCGCATTCACGACGAGGCGGTCGCCGTCGCGCTCGTACACGCCCGCAGGGCAGAGGCTCGCATAAATTTCCGCCATCTCCGGCGACACCTCCGCGCCGGCTGCCGGCCCGGGGAGGAGGTGCGAGGGAATGTCGTCCCGGGTCGCGTTCCCGGAGCGGAAGACCGCGTCGACCTTGGTGACGGCGTGCTCCGAGTCGTACGCGGAGTCGAGCCCCAGGCGCTTGTAACGAGGGCCCGCCGCGTCGGACTCGCTCGAGATCCGGGCGCCGGGAAACGTTCCGCCCGTCGCCTGCATGAGCCCCGCCTTGACGCCCCCGGCGTAGAAGCCGGACTTGAAGGCGAGCCGCTGGTTCCGGTTGCGGTACAGCGGGTCCTGGATGAGGCTCTCCCTCAGCGCCGCGTCGTAGGACGCCAATCGAGCCGCCGGGACCGCGCCGTCCGATCCCTCGCGGCCCTGCGCGCCCTCGCCTCCGCTCGCCCGCTCGCCCAGGTCCGATAGGGCTCGGCCGATGGCTTCCGCCGCCAGGACTCCCGACCGCATCGCGTAGTGGATGCCCTTGAGGGAGGCGACATCGACGAGTCCCGCGGCATCCCCCGCGATGAGCAGGCCGTCCCCGCTCAGCCGGTCCGGGATGGCGTGATAACCGCCTTCCGGAATCGTCTTCGCTCCCCACTCCACGAGTTCGCCCCCCTCCAGGACCCCGCGCACGAACGGGTGGTGCTTGAAGCGCTGCAACAGCGCGTGCACGTCGAGATCCACGTAGGGCGCGTCGAGACCCACGACGAGGCCCAGCGACACGAGATTCCCGCCCATGGGATAGATGAAGCTGCCCCCGAACGCGTCCCACGGGAGCGGCCAGCCCATGGTATGGGTGACCGCGCCGGGCGGGTCCGCGACTTCCCACAGTTCCTTGACGCCGAGCGCGAAGATCTGCGGGTTCGCCGAGCCGACGCCCTCCCGCTCGAGCCAAGCCTGGCTCAGGGGCCCGCGGGTCCCTTCGGCGAGCACCGTGACCCGCGCGGAGAGGTCCGTGGCCGGCATGTAGCCGGCCGCCGGGTTCCCCTCGCGGTCCAGACCGGCGGGCGTCGTGCGGACGCCGACGACCTGCCCCCCGCGCATCAGGAGCGCGTCGGCGGGGAACCCCGTGAACACGTTCACGCCGAGTGCCTCCGCCTGTCCTCCCAGCCAGCGCACGATCTCGCAGATCGAGGCCACGTGATGGCCGTGATTCCGCATCGAGGGCGGGGTCGGGAGCCGGATCTTCCCCCGTTCCGTGAGAAGCAGCACTCGGTCGCCCGCCACGCGGCCCCGAAAGGGGAAGTCAGCCTCGTCGAGGTCCGGGAAGAGCGTGCGGAAGGCCCCGGGGTTCACGACCGCCCCGGAGAGGCAGTGCTCCCCGAGTTCGCCCGACTTCTCGAGGACGCCGATCTCCAGGTCGGCGAGTGGCCCGCCTTTCGCGCGGTCGCGCGCCGCGAGTTGCGCCAGCCGGATCGCTCCCGCGAGCCCGGCGGGACCGCCGCCCACAAAAAGGACATCCAACGGTACGGCTTCCGGATCGGGATCCTCTTCGACGATGAAGCGCCCCGCCGGCAGCGGTGGCTGCTCGAAAGCGGGAATCAACTGTTTCACCGCGGCGTCCCGAGAACGCCCGCCTCGCGGAGCAATTCCAGCGTGGGTTCGAGCGGGAGCGCTTCGACCGTCCGTCCCCGGTGCCCCGTCACGGACGTCGCTCCGAAGAGGGAGTTGATGACGGCCTCGTCCGTCGCCTCGACCACCGCCTCGAAGACGCGCGACAACGCGCCGCCGCCCCGGACCGCCTCACCCTCCCCCGTCGAGAAGGCGATCGCGTAGTCGCCGGAACCGTGCGACATGTACGACCCGGTGCGGGCGAGCCCCATGAACGAGCGGTCGGCCACCCGGTCCAGTTCGCGGTGCGCCAGCGGCAGGTCCGTCGCGATCACGATCATCACGGACCCGTCGCCATCGCCCTGGTCGCGGGCGCCGCGCAGGCCGGCCGCAGCGAGCTTCTCTCCCACGCGCACGCCGTCGATCCGCAGCGAGCCCCCGAAGTTGCTCTGCACGAGCACGCCGACGGTCACGATCCGCCCGCCGATCTCCACCCGCCGGGACGAAGTCCCGATGCCGCCCTTCCAGCCGAAGGCGATCGTCCCCGTCCCCGCCCCGACCGTCCCCTCCTCCACCGGGCCGCCGGCCGCGGTCCGCAGCGCCTCGCGCACGTGTTCGGGCCGGATCGGGCGGACGCGGATGTCGCTCAGGTACCCGTCGTTCGTCTCGCCGACGACCGGGTTCATCGACCGTACCTCGCGGTTCGCCGGGAGCGACAGGAGGGTATCGAGGAGCGCGTCCGCCGCCCGGAACACGCTCAGCGTCCCGGTGAGGAGGATCGGCGTCTCGATCTCGCCGAGTTCGTTGACCTGACTCAGCCCCACCAGCTTCCCGAACCCGTTTCCGACCGCGATGGCCGCCCGCACCCGCCGCTCGAACACGTTGTCCCCGTGCGGAAGAATCGCCGTGACCCCCGTGCGGATCGAGTCGGCCTCCCACACGGTGCGGTGGCCCACCCGCACGCCGGGCACGTCCGTGATCGCATTCAGCGGCCCCGTCGGCAGCCGCCCGATGAGGACGCCCGCCTCCCGCGCCCGCGGCCGCTCCCCGTCGGCCGGCCGCGCCTCCTGGCCTACAGCGTCCGCAGGCGGAAACACCGCCATCGCCGCGAGGACGAGCGCCGCCGGGGTCCCTGCCCCTGCCCTCCTTGCGGTCCCGCTAGTTCTCACTGCTGATGGTCGCCCGCTCGATGTAGTCCAGTTCGGCGAACTCCGCCTCCAGGTAGACGTTCCCCTCCTCCTGGATGCGTCCCTGGCTCGGCCCGCTCCCGCCCGGCGCTCCCTCGCCGTACTCCGAGTAGAGCGCGTCGACAACCTCCATCCCCGAAATCACTTCACCGATGGCGGCGAATCCCATCCCATCGAGGCGCGAGTTGTCGCCGAAGTTGATGAAGAGCTGCGTGCTGCGGCTGTTCGGCATGGACGTCTGCGCGAAGCTGATCCGCCCGCGCGTGTTCCCGACCACCACCGGATCGTCCTGGATGTTCGCGTCCCGCCACGCGCTCTGGATCTCCGGATTCCCGTTGATCCCGAACTGCGCCATGAAACCGGCGATCACGCGGAAGAACCGCACGTCGTCGAAGAACCCGTTCTCCACCAGGTTGTAGAAGCGGTCCACGCCGTTGGGGGCCCACTGGCGGTGGGCCTCCACCACGAACGTGCCCTTCGAGGTCTCGAAGCGCGCCTGAAAAGTCTCCGGTGCCGTCATGTTCACCTCTGCAGAAGCCGGGTCCCCGAGGAATTCGCTCGGCCCTCCGCCCCGTTCGCAGGCGGTCACCGCCAGCAGACACCCGAGGAGCAGCCAACCCGGCCTGAAACCGGACCTGGATAGACGCGACCGTACCATCTCGACCCCCGTCAGCTTCTTGTGTGTTTTGAGTGCGCCCCGCCGGGCCATTGCCACGGCCTGCGGGCGGGCGTGCCGTCAGATACGGCGTGCCACGATGTAACGATATGCGACCGGAATTGCGACGAGCACGAACAACGTACTCGAAATCAACCCGCCGATGGTCGCCAGCGCGAGCGCGTTCCAGATGTTCTGATCCTGGGACGGGGCGAAGAGGACGAGCGGCAGGAGTCCGAACACCGTCGTGAGCGTCGTCATGAGGATGGGGCGCACGCGCTCCAGCGTTCCCTGCACGATCGCCGCCGCCGTCGGCATGCGTTTGCGCACTTCGCCGATGTGGTAAACCACAAGGATGGCGTTGTTCACGACGATGCCGCCCATCATGATCGTGCCGATGAACGCGGTGCGGGTGAAGGTCGCGTCGGTGTAGAAGAAGATGAGGAAGACGCCGATGAGGGCGAAGGGCAGCGAGAAGAGCACGACGAAGGGCGCCAGGAGCGACTCGAACAGACCGGCCGTGACCATGTAGATCAGGAGGATGGAGAAGGCGAGGACGACCCACATCTGCGTCGTCTCCTCCGTCGTCCAGCCCCCGTAGCGCGATTTCTCGATCCGGTAGCCCGGCGGGAGTTCCATCGCGTCCACCACGGCGTCCCGGACGACGTCGCCGAACCGCACCGGCCCCCGGAACTCCCAGGCCACGGTCCGCTCGTACTGCTGGTCCTCCCGGCGGATGCTGGCCAGTACCTGCCGCTGCCCCACCTCCGCGACGCTGGCGAGCCGGAGTTCCTCGCGGGACGAAATCGGCACGCGCAGGTCGCTGAGGTCGTGGAAGTCGAACTCGCGATACCCGTCCACCTTGACGGCGAGCTGCACCTCCTCGCCGCCCACCCGGATCGGGTTCCCGAACGGGCGACCCTGGATGTTGCGCGACACGTAGTCGAGCAACTGCTGCACCGGGAGGTTGTACGCCGCCAGCGCCTCCCGGTCCGGCTCTACGTAGTACTCGAACTCCCTGTCGCGCTGATACCAGGTGCTGTTCGCGTTCGGGTCCACGTCGCGGATGCGCGAGAAGCGCGTGAGGCGCGACGCGATCTCCTCGGCGATCTCCTGCACCGTCAAGTAGTTGTACCCAAGCACCTGGAGGCTGTAGTTGGGTGGGCTCGAGCCGCCGCCGTAGAAGCTGGGACCGTATCCCCGCACACGGACGTCGACGCCCGAGAACCCGTAGCTGTAGGCGGTCATCTGGTCCTTGATGGCCACCGGGATCGACGTGTGCTCCAGTTCGTCGGGGAATTCCGCGCGCATGTACGCAAAGTTCGGCCGAACCTGCGCCTCGAAGCGTTCCACTTCATCGATGGTGGCGAGCTTCGCCTCAAAGGAACGGGCGAGTTCGTCCGTGCGCTCCAGCCCCGCGCCGCGCGGGAAGCTGATCGTGATCGTGATCCCGCTTCCGCCCCCTCCGAATCCGCTCCAGTAGCTCCCCCTGCTCACGTGCTCATCGAACAGGTACCAGCTCCCGCCGAGGCTCCCGAGGCAGAGGAGCGCGATGAGGATGGGGTGCCGCAGGGCGAACCCGAGCAGCGACCGGTACCCCGCGATGTAGAAGGGTTCGGACGGCCGGGTCGGCGATGAGGCGGCCTCCCCGGTCGTGAGGGCCGCATCGACTACGGTCCCGGCGGAATCCCGCATGCGGGCGACGCGCGAGGCAAGCGCCGGGACGAAGGTGAACGCCACGAAGAGGCTGGCGACGATCGAGAAACCGACGGCGAACGTGAGCGGCAGGTAGTAGACCCGCAGCTCCCCCTGCAGGAAGAGGAAGGGGACGAGCACGATCGCGGTCGTCAGCGTCGCGGCGAGCACGGGCAGGACGACCTGGCGTGCCCCGCGGCTGGCGGCATCGGATGGGGCCGCCCCCGATCGGCGGTGACGCTCCACGTTTTCGAGCACGACGATGCCGTTGTCGACGACGAGGCCGAACCCCCACGCGAGTCCCCACAGCGTGAGCAGGTTCAGTGAGAACCCGCCGATGTAGAGAAAGTTCACCGCGGTCAGGACGCTGAACCCGATCGTGGCGAACACGACGAGGACGGCGCCGAGCGACCGCAGGAAGAGCGTGAGGACGATGAAGATCACGATGGCCGCGGCGATGGCGCGGAGCCGGAGTTCCGTGAGCTGCTCGCGGATGTTCTCGCTCTGATCGGTCAGCAGCTCGAGGCCCACGCCCGCCGGGAGCGTCGAGCCCAGTTCGGTCATTGCGGCCTTCACGTCGTCCGCGACCTGGATCACGTTCGTGCCCGACTGGCGGAACACGCTCATCAAGATCGTGGGCTGCGAGTCGATGCGCCACAGCAACGTCGGGTCTTCCGTCTGGTCGCGCACCTGCCCCAGGTCGCCCACGCGGACGGGCCCATCCGGCCGCGTGAGGACGATCATATCCGCGATGTCGGACACCTCGAGCGCCCGGGTGCGCACGGCGATGGCGAACTGCCGCCCATCGAGTTCGACCGACCCGGGGGCCCTCGGCTCGGACAGCTCGGAGATCCGGCTGCGGACCTCCTCCGGCCTCAGCCCGAGCGCCTCCAGCCGGCCCCGATCCAGCTCGACCGCGATCTCGCGGCGCTCCGCCCCCCGGACGCGCACCTCGGACACGCCCGGCAGCCCCCGCACGAAGGGCTCGATCTCCTCCTCGGCGATCTCGCCCAGGCGCGCGAACGTATACGGGCCGGTCAGCGAGAAGCTGAGGAGCTGCTCCTCTTCGTCGGCGAACTCCTGCGGCACGTACTCGGAGAGGTCGGGCACCACGCCCCCGGGCAACTCGTCCCGGATGGAGCTGATCCGTTCGCTCAGCTCGAGACGGGCGAACTCCATGCGTGTCTCGCGCTCGAAGTGGACCTCGATCGAAGCCGTGGAGCCTGTCCCTTGCTGATCGGCGCGGGAGACCGAGATGACCTTTTCGACACCGCCGACCTGTTGGACGACCGTCTCGAGCGGCGCCGTCACGAACGCCTCCAGCGCCTCGGGCGAGGCGCCGTTCCAGGTGGCGGTGACCGTGAGACGGGGGAACTCGACCTCGGGCAAGTCCTCGACCGGGATGAGGCGGAAGCTCGTCACGCCAAGCGCGAAGAGCGCGATGTAGATCGCGGCGGTCGCCACCGGCCGGCGGATGGCCAGATCGATCATGGTTCCGCGCTACCTCGCGCCATGCCCGGAGCGGCCGGCCCGGAGCGGCCGCCGAGGCCGTACCCCGGCGTCGGCCGGAGCCCGGACGGATCGCGGCGCTCCGGCCGCGGGCCCGGGTCGGGCCCCACCGACACCGAGGGCTCGACCAGGACCGAATATACGACGGGCACGACGATGAGCGTGAGGAAGGTCGCGGAGATGAGGCCGCCGATCACCACGACGGCCAGCGGGGCGCGGAGGTCGGCCCCTGCCCCCAGCCCCGCGGCGAGCGGCAGGAGTCCGACCACGGTCGTGATGGTTGTCATCACGATGGGGCGGAGCCGCAGCCGGCCCGCTTCAAGGATCGCCGCCCGTTTCGCCAGCCCCGCCCGCCGGCGCTGGTTGATGAAGTCGACCTTCACGATCGCGTCGTTGACGACAATGCCGATGAGGATCACGAACCCGATGCCGCTCATCGCGTTGAGGCCGCCCCCGGCGATCCAGAGCGCGGTCACCGCCCCGATCGCCGCCAGCGGCACCGCGGTGAGGACGACGAGCGGCTGCACGAGCGACTCGAACTGGGCGGCCATGATGAGGAAAACGAGGGCCAGGGCGAGGCCGAAGGCGAAGGTGAGCGAGCGGAAGCTGTCCTGCATCTCCTCGTTCTCGCCGCCGACGCGCACGGTCGTGAGCGCCGGCCGCGGGATGTCCGCGATCGCCGCCTCCACCTGCCGGACGGCCGTCCGGAGGCCGCCCTCGGCCACGTCCGCCAGCACCTGGATCGTGCGGTTCTGATCCTCGCGCCGGATTTCGACCGGACCGAACCCCTGCCGGACCGTCACGAGTTCCCCGATCGGCACGCCCTGCAGCCGAAGCCCGAGCACCCGGTCGAGTTCCCGCCGGGCCGTCTCCGGAATCGTGACCCGGATGTCGACCTTGTCGGCGAACACCGAGTACGCGTTCCGGGTCTCCGATCCCCGCAGGTAGTCCTCGATCGCCGTCGCAACCGACGTCACGGTGATCTGGTGGCGAGCCGCCACCTCCCGATTGATCTCGATGACGAGTTCCGGTTGCGTGCGGAGGAAATCCAGCCGGACATCGGCCAGCACCGGGACGCCCTCGAGCCGGGTCTCGATCGCCTCGGCGACCGGCACGAGTTCCTCCAGTTCCCCGCTCTGCACCTTCACCGCGAGGTCGGCCTCGCCGATCGCCAGCGCCCTGCCGAGCGACGTGGCCCGTCCGGTTTCGATCGTCACGAAGGCCGGATCCACGCCGCTCTCCGGGAGCCGCGCGCGCAGTTCGGCGATCGCTTCGCTCGTCGGCCGGGACGACCCGGCGAGCTGTACGTCGAGCGCCGCGTTGTTGAGTCCTGTCAGGTCGCGCGCCGCGAGTTCGCTGCCCCGGCTGCGGCCCACGCGAGTGAAGATGCCCGAGACGTCCGCCATGTCGAGCAGGAGCCGCTCCACCTCGCCCGCCGTCTCGTCCGTCGTCCGGATCGGCGTCCCCTGGGGGAGGTTGAGTTCGACCCAGAACTGCTGTTCGTCCACGCGCGGCATGAGCCCCCTCGGGAGGGATCCGGCGAGCATGATCGCGCCGGCCAGGGCGACAATCGCGATCGAGAGGACTTCCAGCCGGTGCGCGAGAGCCCACTCGAGCGTCCGCTCGTACCGGCCCGCGAAACGGAGGAAGGCGCGCTCGAAGGCCCGCAGGAAGGGGCCGAAGAGCAGGCCCAGGACTCTGCCGCCGCCGGTCGCGACATCGACGCCCGTGAGCTTGACCGAGCGCCCCACGTAGGCGACCCCGCCCCCGACGCCTCGCACGCCCGCGACGGCGCCCGCCCGCACGGCTCGGCCGACCCGGCGCACGCGTCCCGGCCGCTCGGCTTCCGGCGCATCGGGCGCCGACGGGAACGTCTCGCCATCGAAGCCCGCCGTCTCCGCTCCGCGCCTCCCTCGGGCCACCTGGGCGGCGAGTACCGGGAGCAGTGTGAGCGCCACGAGCAGCGAGGCGAGGAGGGAGAACGTCACCGCGAGCGAAAGGTCGCCGAAGAGGGCGCCCGCCACGCCCTCCACGTACAGCACCGGTCCGAATACGGCGATCGTCGTGAGCGTCGACGCCGTGATCGCCGCCGCCACCTCCCGGGCGCCCCGCCCGGCCGACTCCCGCGCGCTACCGCCCGACTCCTCGCGGTGCCGGAAGATGTTCTCGAGCACGACGATGGAGTTGTCCACGAGCAGGCCGACTCCGAGCGCGAGGCCGCCGAGGGACATGATGTTGAGGCTGACGTCGAACGCGTAGCAGAGCGCGAAGGCCGCCATGACCGAGATCGGGATGGCGAGCCCGATGGCCAGCGGATACCTCGGATCGCGCAGGAAGAGGAAGAGGACGAGGAAGGCCAGCGCGCCGCCGAGCAGCAGGGCGGAGACGACGTTCGAGATCGCGTCCCGGATGAAGGCCGCCTGGCTGGAGGCGATCTCGATCGAGATCCCCTGAAACTCCTCCCGCAGTTGATCCAGCGTCTCGCGCACGCCGTCCGCCACGCGGACCGTGTTCGTCCCCGCCTCCTTGAACACCTGGAGCCCGATCGCGGGCTCCCCGTTGAAGCGCGCGATCGTCTCGAGATCCGCGATCGTGTCGACCACGGTGGCGACGTCGGTCAGCCGGACGGGACGGGACCCGACGCCCCGCGGCCGCGCGATGACGACGTCGAGCAGTTCCTCGACCTCCCGGAACTGGCCCAGCGTGCGCAGGCTGTACTCGAACCGGCCCCGCTGGATCGTGCCGCCGGGCGCATTGTAGTTCGCCTGGTCGAGCGCGTTCGAGATCTCGCTGAGCGAAACCTCGTGCACATCCAGGTATTCCGGATCCACGATGACCCGCAGCTCCCGCTCGGGTCCGCCCGTCAGCCCCGCGAGCGAGACGCCGTCCAACTGCTCCAGGCGGCGCTTGAAGACGACTTCGGAGAGATCGCGCAGGCTGCGCAGGTCGGTCCCGCTCACCGCCAGCGTCATGATCGGATCGCTCGTCGGATCCGATCTCAGGATCGTGGGCCGCTCCGAGCCTTCCGGGAGCCTCTCCGTCAGATTGTCCAGCTTCTCCCGGGTGTGGAGAGTCGCGAACTCCATGTCCGTGCCCCAGGCGAACTGGAGCTGGACGAGCGACTGCCCCTCGCGCGATCGCGACGAGATGCGGCGCGCCCCCGGGATCGAGTACAACTGTTGTTCGATCGGTTCCGTGATGAAGCGCTCGACCTCCG
>NZ_CANPVO010000048.1 GCF_947581785.1 Candidatus Palauibacter polyketidifaciens
GGCGATCGATGCCCCGCCCTCGGAGTTCGGTGCGCCGCTGGAGGTGTTCGAGGCGGCGTTGGGGCACGAGCGGAAGGTCACCGGGATGATCGGCGACCTCTATCGCCTCGCGATGGACGAAGCCGACTATCCCGCCCAGGTCATGCTGCAGTGGTTCGTCAACGAGCAGGTCGAGGAGGAGAAGACGATCTCCGACATCGTCGACCGGCTGCGGCTCGCGGGCGACGACAAGTCGGCCCTGCTCATGCTCGAGACCGAGCTGGGCCAGAGGACGGGCGACCCGGAGGCCGACCCGGGCGACTAGCCGCCGTTTCCCTGCCGGCGGCGCCCTACCTTCAACGCCCTACCCCCCGCGCGTTTCGGTGAGGTGGCGGGCGGGGCCCTTCAGCACGTGGCCGGGCTTCGCGCCCGTGACGGAGCCGTCGAGGATGACGGGGACGCCGTTCACGATCACGTGGTGGATGCCGACCGAGTAGCGGTGCGGGTCCACGTAGTCCGCCTGGTCGATGATGCGGTCGGCGTCGAAGACGGTGATGTCCGCCCACATGCCGGGCGCGATCCGGCCGCGATCCGACTGACCGATCTGGTCCGCCGACATTGAGGTCATCTTGCGAATCGCTTCCTCCAGCGTGAGCACGCCCATCTCGCGCACGTAGCGCCCGAGTATGCGCGGGAAGGTGCCGTAGCTGCGCGGATGCGGGAAGCCGAGGCCGTAGCCGACCGGGTCGCCGTCCGTCTCGAACATCGCCTGCGGGTGCCGCATGATGCGGATGACGTCCGCCTCGTCCATGAAGTGGTAGATGGCGCTGAATCCGCCCGCCAACTGGAGTTCGATCGCGAGTTGGACGCCGGTGGCGTCGTTGTTAGGCAGCCCTCGGTCCGCGGCGAGGTCCGACATCCGCCTCCCGTTGTATTCCGGGAAGGCGCGCAGGGTGCGGAACTGGATGCGTGAGAGGTCTCCACCCGTCCAGTCGCGGCGCATCCACTCCTCGATTTCCCGGTGCACGCGCCTCCGGGTCTCGGGGTCGGTGACGCGGACCCGGAACGAATCGATGCCGCCCGCCAGCACCCACTGCGGGAAGAGCACGCCGGAGCCCGTACTGCCCGCCGTGTACGGGTAGACGTCGACCTTGACATCGATGCCTTCGGCGCGCGCGGAGTCCACGAGCGCGAGCGATTCGATGGTCTTCCCCCAGCTGTCGACTCCCATCGCCTTGAAGTGGTTGATGTGGACGGGAAGTCCGCCCTCGGCGCCGATGCGGATCGCCTCTCGCACGGCCGGCAGGAGGCCGCGCGCCTCGTCCCGCATGTGCGTGTAGTAGATGCCTCCGTATTCGGCCGCGACCTTCGCCAGTTCGATGACCTCGTCCGTCTCGGCGTAGTTCGCCGGGACGTAGAGGAGCCCGCTCGCGAGCCCGAGCGCGCCGTCCTCCATCGTCTCGCGCACCAGGTCCCGCATCTCGTCGAGTTCCTCCGGCGTCGGCGCGCGGTCCTCCAATCCGAGCACCTGCCGGCGGGTCCAGGTGTGGCCCGCGAAGAAGCCGATGTTGGGCGCGACCTCGAGATCCTCCATGTAGTCGCGCAGCGGGTACGGCTGGTCGCCGCTGTGCAGCGAGGGAAGGATCGTCGTGATCCCCTGGCGGATGAAGTTCTCGACCAGCGGTCGCCGGTGGACCTGGTTCTGGACGTGGTTGTGGTGGTCAATGAACCCGGGGGAGACGATGAGCCCGACGGCATCGATCTCCTCGGCCCCCTGTCCCGAGAGCTCGCCCTCGCGGGCGACCTCGGCCACGCGGCCGTCACGGATTCCCACGTCGGCGGTGAAGCGGTCGCCGCCCGTCCCGTCAACGACCGTTCCGCCGACGATCACGAGGTCGTACGGAGCGTCGCCCGCGCGGGATGCAGGGGCGTCGTCCGCCGACTCCGGCGCCAAGCCGCAAGCGGCGAGGACCAGCGCGGCCGCGAATGCCGGGGCCGTCCCCGGAAGGGTCGGCCGCCCCGGGATGCGCGCCGCCGGGGCCCCGCCCCTCACCGCCCGCTCGCGCTGGTCTGCGCGTGGCCCGTCTCCCAGACCGGCACCCCGTCGCGCTTGTAGATGATCCCGTCCTTGATCACGTCGGTCACGTAGCCGAGCACGTTGATGTCGAACAACGGGTTGCCGTCCACGACGATGATGTCCGCGAGCTTGCCCGGCTCGATCGTACCCGTCTCGCTGAGCCCGAGGACCTCCGCCGAGACCTTGGTGGCCGCCGAAATCGCCTCGATCTCCGTCATGCCCATGTCGACGAAGGCCGACACCTCACGCCACGCCGATTCCGCGTGGAAGTTCAGAGGCGACCCGGTATCCGTGCCCATCGCCATGACTGCATCCGCGTCGATGAACTGGCGCCCCGCCTGCTCGCTGTTGCGGATCTGGCGCGGCGTGGTGCGGAAGTAGGGCTTCCTCCAGAAGTCGTCTTTCGTGTAGGAATTCAGCACCTGCTCCCGGATCGGCTCGGGGAAGCTGTCGATGATATCGGGATCCCAGAGGCGCTCCGGGAATTCGACCGTGGCCGGGTAGATCCAGATCCGGTGCGAAATCGTCTGTACGACCGGGATCCCCTCCATCGCGATGTGATCGACGAGTTCCTGCGAGTAGGGGGGGACGCTGCCGCCCGAGCCCGCGTGCTGGAGCACGTCGCAGCCGCCTCTGATCGCCCCCCACACGACCTCCTCCGCGTAGACGTGGCAGTGGATGGGGACGCCCGCCGGACCCGCCACCGCCTTGATCGCCCGCATGTCCTCCTCGGTCGTGCCGATCCACGTCTTGATGACGTCGACTCCGGCGTCGATCAGCATCCGCGTCCGCTCCGCCGCTTCTTCGGGCGTGCGGTGCAGGACGCGGAGTTCGGCGGGCAGGAAGCCCCAGGCGTAGCGGGTGACCCAGGGGCCGCTCGCGAGGAGCCTGGGACCGGGGACTTCGTTGCGGTTCACCCGGTCCCGGAAAGCGAGGCTGGACATCGGTGCCGCGAGGTCGACCCCCGCCGTCACACCGGCGGCGAGCAACTGTTTGGCGGACGTCTCGTACACGAGGTCGTCATTCCCCTCGAACCACGGGAACCACCGGCTGTAGTCGCCGTGTCCGAGAATCATGATGTGGACGTGCGCGTCGACCATCCCGGGCATCATCGTCTTGCCCCGCGTGTCGATGACCTCCGCGTCCGGCGGGATCTCGATCTCGGACGCGGGCCCCACAGCGACGATGCGATTCCCCTCGATGACGACGGCCGCATGATGGATCGGGGGCACCTCGTATCCATCGAGCAGCTGGCCTCCGACGAGCGCGATCATCCCTTCCTGGGCGGCGGCGGCCGGAACCCCGAGGAGCGTGGCGAAGATCGTGAGTGCGAGGACCCCGGTCATCCGGACGGAGCGGCGGGCGGAAACCATCATATCCTCCTCTGCCTTGGCTGCTCTGGAGCGATTGGGCTGTATCAACGTGCGGCGCGAATCCATCGACGGGCAATGGCGGGTGGGCGGACCTCCGGACGTTCCCGCGGGAACGTCGCGGACTTTCACGTCGCGAGCTTGAACAGGCTGCTCCGCGCCGCGCTGAGATCGAACGTGTACGTCGGAGGACAGGTACGCACACGTGGCCGAGGGTCTCGGCGGTACAACGACTCTCGACCGGCCGCGTGGCGACGGCTGCAAGTTCCCGGTCATCTCGCGTGATGAAACGTACCAGGATGTTGGAATCCAGCCCGCCGTCATCCTCCACCGAGAAAGCGATCCTGTCGCCCACCTTCAGATCGAGGCGGTCCCGGATAGGCTTCGGCAGCCAGGTCTCGACCGCCTCCCGGCGCTCGTCGAGCGGGGTCAGGTGCCGCCGCGACCCAAAACCACCCCATTTGGGTAATAGCCAGCCTTCAGCGAGCCGCCGAGAATTGTTGCATCCAGGACCGTAGTCCGTCCACGAGAAGCATCCCGCGACCTCTTTCGGCACGAGCATGACAACATGAATCAGTCTCGGATCGTTCGTTCCCGGATCGTTTCCTTTGCGGCTGTGGCGCTGTCGGCCACCCTCTGGTTCTACGCCTGCGGCGATGGCTCGACCGAACCTCTCCCGCCCCCACCGACCAGGCCCGACCCGCCGACGCCGGCGACCGTGCTGGTGAGCCCGGACGAGACCCGGCTGACCGCGCTGGGCAATACCGTGCAGCTGACCGCCGAGGTGCGCGACCAGAACGGACAGGTGATGGCGGGCGCCGCGGTGACCTGGTCGAGTAGCGGGGCCGCGGTGGCGACGGTGAACGAGTCCGGGCTGGCGACGGCCGAGGGAAACGGATCGGCCACGATCACGGCGGCAGTCGGGGAGGCCGCGGGGACCGCGGCGGTGACGGTGGCCCAGGAGGCGGACACCGTCGTGGTCTCCGCGGCGGCCGCCACGCTGGTGGCGGGCGACACGTTGCGGATCCTGGCGGAAGCTCTCGACGCAAACGGACACGTTGTGCCGGCAGCGGCGTTCTCCTGGTCCTCGAGCGACAGCGCGGTGGCCACCGTGGATACCGCCGGACTCGTTACGGCCGTCGGTCCGGGTCGGGCCGTCATCGCCGCCACGTCGGCGCGCGCAACCGGGCACATGGAACTCCTGGTGATCCCCTTGGTCGGTTCGATCCTCGTCTCTCCGGCGGCCGACACCATCGCTCCCGGCGACACGCTGCGGCTGGTCGCCGAGGCGTTCGACGCCAACGGCCAGCCGGTCGCGGGCGCGGCGTTCTCCTGGGCCTCGAGCAACGCCGCGGTGGCAACGGTCAACGAATCCGGAGTGGTACGAGGCGTCACTGAAGGCACGGCGACCCTCACCGCCACTTCGGTTGGTGCACGAGGCACTTCCGAGATCTCCGTCGTGAACCCCGACCGAGCGGCCCTGGTGGCGCTCTATCGCGCTACCGACGGGCCGAACTGGCGCAGGAGCAATAACTGGCTGACCGGTGCACCGCTCGGCAGTTGGTACGGGGTTCAGACGAATGAACAGGGGAGGGTCAAGGAGCTCAAGCTCTTCGACAACAAGCTGACGGGTTCGATACCTCCCGAACTCGGTGACCTGTCGAACCTGACGTTTCTCATGCTTTGCCAGAACGAACTCACGGGTCCGATCCCGCCTGAACTCGGTAACCTGTCGAACCTGACGGTGCTCAGCCTCTGCGGGAACGGGCTGACCGGATCGACACCGCCGGAACTGGGCAGGCTCTCAACGCTCAAGGAGCTGGATGTCGAGAGCAACCAGTTGACGGGATCGATACCTCCCGAACTGGGCAAGCTGTCCGACCTGGCGTTCCTGTGGCTCGGCCACAACAAGCTGAGCGGTACTATCCCGCCGGAACTGGGCGATCTTGATCGTCTCAGGCGCCTGGACCTGGAAAGCAGCGGGGTGACCGGTTCCATCCCGCCGGAATTGGGCAACCTCTCGTCGCTGGAATGGCTCGACCTCGGCTTCAACTCACTGACCGGCGCGATCCCGCCCGAACTCGGAAACCTCGCATCGCTGGAATGGCTCGACTTCGAGCGAAACCCGATCACCGGTACGATCCCGCCCGAACTCGGAAACCTCTCCAACCTCAACACCCTGATCCTGTCGGACAGCCAACTGACGGGCACGATTCCCCCGGAACTCGGCAAACTCTCCAGGCTGGAACAGCTGGCGATCCTGTACAACGAGCATCTGACGGGCGCGATACCCCCCGCACTCGCCGAGTTGCCGAAGCTGCGATCGCTCGACCTCAGGCTCAATGACCTTACGGGCAGGATTCCGTCCGAGTTCGGAAAGGCTCCCTCCCTGAAAACCCTGATCTTGCGGGGGAACAGCCTCTCGGGGCCCATTCCGCCCGAGATCGGCGACGCGCCGTTGCTGGGAAACCTGAGCTTCGATCACAACGAGCTCTCGGGACGAGTGCCGCCCGAGATCGGCAGGCTGGACTCCCTGCGCATCCTCGATCTGACGGGCAACACCGAGATGGCCGGTGCCCTGCCCACCACCCTCACTGCGCTCGAACACGTCGCCGCCGTCCTGACGGGTGAAACGAGCCTGTGCGCGCCGAACGACCTCGATTTCGTGAGGTGGCTGCGCGGGGTCCCGCGGCAGCGCGTTCCGCTCTGTGAGCTGCCGGCCGCTTACCTTGTCCAGGCCGTTCAGTCCCGATCGTTCCCGGTTCCTCTGGTCGCGGGGGAGCCCGCGCTGCTGCGCGTGTTCGCGACCGCGACGAAGGAAACGGACGCCCGGATCCCGCCCGTCCGCGCGACGTTCTACCTGGGCGGGGACGAGGTCCACACCGTCACGATTCCGGCCAAGTCGGCCACAATCCCGACCCAGGTGGACGAATCGTCGCTGGCGTTGTCGTCGGATGCGGAGATTCCCGGCTCCGTGCTGGTGCCGGGTCTGGAGATGGTCATCGAGATCGATCCCGACAATACGCTGGACCCCAACCTGCTGGTCGAGAAGCGGATCCCCGCAACGGGACGCGCGAGCATCGATACAAACGACATGCCGCTCCTCGATCTGACCGTGATCCCGCTCCTGTGGCAATCGGATCCGGACTCCTCGGTCCTGGACCTGACCGAAAACATGACCGCCGGGCACTCCCTATTTACGGACACGCACATGCTACTGCCCGTGGAGGATATGGACGTGACGGTGCATGCCAACGTCTTGAACTCGACGGACGACATCTACCAACTCCTCAGGGACGTGACGGCGCTTCGAGTCGTGGAAGGGGGGACGGGCCACTGGATGGGCATCATGCCGAATGCCAGAGGAGCCGCGGGCGTGGCCCATGCCGGAGGCGGCTGGACGACCGTGGCAAAGCCCCGTGCCTCCACGGTCGCGCACGAACTCGGTCACAACATGAGCCTGCTCCATGCCCCCTGCGGCAGCCCAAGTCTCGTCGACGGGCGCTACCCCCATCGTGACGGGTCCATCGGCTCCTGGGGCTTCGATTTTCGTTCCGAGGAGCTGGTTCCGCCCAGCCGCAAGGACCTCCTGTCCTATTGCCCCCCCCGCTGGATCGGCGGCTACCACTTCTCTCGTGCGCTCCGCTATCGCCTGGAAGTTGAGGGGTTCCAGCAGGATGCGGCGCCCGCGCCTCCGGCGCGGTCCCTGCTCCTCTGGGGGGGGGCCGATGCCGACGGCGTTCCTTCACTGGAGCCGGCCTTTGTCGTTGACGCCCCGCCCGGACTGCCGCCATACGGGGCGGACTACCGGCTGGTGGGAAGTGATGCGGATGGCGTCGAATTGTTCGCGCTGAACTTCGACATTCCAGAGGTGGCGCACGGGGGAGGCAGTTCGTCGTTCGCGTTCACGCTCCCCGTGGAATCCACCTGGGAGAACGCCCTCGCGAGCGTGACGCTCACCGGCCCCGGCGGCTCCGTCGCCCTGAACGCCGACAGCAACGCGCCGATGGCTATCCTGCGCGACCCCCGCACCGGTCAGGTGCGCGGCATCCTGCGGGACCTGCCTCGATCCCCTCAGGCCGCCATGGCCGCAGCCCGGGCCGCCGCCGGGGCCGGGCAAGACCTTGAGGTGCTGTTCAGCCGCGGAATCCCCGATGCCGCGGCCTGGAGGCGGTGAATGGACTTGAAGCCCCGGCAGGCGCCTCGCTTGTCAGGCGCCGCGATAGACCGGGTCGCGCTTCTCGGCGAATGCCCGCAGGCCCTCGCGCCAGTCCTCCGAGGCCATGCACGTGAAGAGCGCTTCCGCCTCGAGTCGGAGGGCCTCCTCGGCGTCGACGGACTCCGCCCGGTCCAGGAGGCGCTTGGCGAGGCGCATGGAGATCGGGGCGTTGCGGGCCAGTCGTCCGGCGAGTTCGAGCGCGGCGGGGAGGACCTCCCCCGCCGGAAGCACTTCGTTGGCCAAGCCCCACGCTCCCGCCTCCTGCGGGGTGAAGTAGCGCCCCAGCAGGATCAGCTCGGCCGCGCGCGCGTGTCCCACGCGCCGACGCAGCGTGTAGGCCGTCCCGCCGCCGATGAAGGTCCCCAGCGCGACCTCCGGCATGCGCAGCTTCGCCTCCTCCGCCACGAGGACGAAGTCGCACGAGAGGGCGAGTTCGCAGCCCGCCCCGATCGCGTGTCCGTTCACGGCCGCGACCACGGGCTGCGGCAGCGTCTGGAGTGCCCGGAACACACGCTGGCTCGTCTCGATGTAGGCGTGGCGCTCCGCGCGCGACGCCTCGTGATCCCGGTGCGCCTTGAGATCCGCCCCTGAGCAGAACCCCCGTCCCGTCCCGGTCACGATGACGACGCGCGTCTCGAAGTCGGCGCCGATGCGGGCGAGTTCGGTCTCCAGCGCCTCGTACATGGGGAGGCTTACGGCGTTGAGACGGTGAGGACGGTTGAGGCGGAGGATCCGGACGGGACCCTCCGCCTCGACCAGAAGCGGGACTTCGGCGCCGGCGCTCAGCTTCCCGCGTCGTCGGTCGTGGTGACGGGCTTCGCCGGCTTCACGTGCATCTCGAGCCAGCGGTCAGTCTCCCACAGGACGTGCAGGACCGACTCCCGCGCCGCGTAGCCGTGGCTTTCGGCCGGCAGGAACACGAGCCGCGCCGTCGCACCCAGCCCCTTGAGCGCGGCGTAGAAGCGCCGCGACTGGATGGGGAAGGTGCCCGAGTTGTTGTCGTCCTCGCCGTGGATGATGAGGATGGGCTCGTCCACCTTGTCCGCGTGCATGAAGGGCGACATGTACAGGTAGAGGTCCGGGTCCTCCCAGAAGAGCCGCTGCTCCCGCTGGAAGCCGAACGGCGTCAGCGTCCGGTTGTAGGCGCCGCTGCGAGCCACGCCGGCCCGGAAGATGTCGGAGTGGGCGAGCAGGTTGCCGGTCATGAACGCGCCGTAGGAGTGTCCGCCGACCCCGACCCGGTCCGGATCCACGACCCCGCGCCGCACGCCTTCGTCGACCGCCGCCTGGGCGTTCGCCACCAGCTGCTCGCGGAAGCTGTCGTTGGGCTCGGCGTCGCCCTCGCCGATGACCGGCATCGACGCGTTGTCGAGCACGGCGTAGCCACGGGTCACGTACGGTACGGCGCCGCCATAGGGGATCCGCGTGAACTGGTACGGCGAGTCGCGCCGCTGGCCGGCCGCCGCCGCGCTCTTGAACTCGGTCGGATACGCCCACACGAAGGTCGGCAGCGGACCGTCGCGCTCCTGGTCGTAGTCCGCGGGCAGGTAGAGCGTGGCGGAGAGCGGGATTCCGTCCCCGCGCTCGTACTGGATCGCCTCCTTGCGGATACCGGCGAACTGCGGATACGGGTGCGGGAACTCGGTCACCGCGCTGGTCGTCCCCCGCTCGAGGTCGCGCACGAAATAGTTCGGGGGCTCGTCCACCGACTCCCGCCGCGTCATCAGCCGCCCATCCTCGAGGAGCGTGACCACGCCCTCGTAGTACGGCGCCGCCGAGCGGAACAACTCCTCTTCTTCTCCCGTATCGAGGTTCCGCTTTCGGAGGAAGGGACGGTTGCCTTCGGGCGAAGCGCCCTGCCCCGCCAGGTAGATCGAAGCCCCCCCGTCGGCGGTCATGAGGACGCCCCGGCCGCGCTCGTTCGTCGTGAACATCGGAAAGCCGGGGTTGTTGTAGCGGTCCTCCGTCTGCAGATCGAAAATCAGCTCCATCTCGCCGGGGGCGTCCGGATCGATCCGGTAGGTGCGCTGCCGGCGGGTGGAGAACCAGCTTTCGCTCACGAAGGCGAACCCTTCCTCCGCCCACATCACGCCGCCGTAGCGGAGCGGGAGCGCCGCGATCGCGGCGGGCTCGCCGGAGAAGGGCGCCGCGTGCATGAACACCCGGTCG
Source organism: Candidatus Palauibacter polyketidifaciens (assembly GCF_947581785.1). Lineage (NCBI taxonomy): Bacteria > Pseudomonadati > Gemmatimonadota > Gemmatimonadia > Candidatus Palauibacterales > Candidatus Palauibacteraceae > Candidatus Palauibacter > Candidatus Palauibacter polyketidifaciens. The sequence continues at coordinate 9,815 of NZ_CANPVO010000048.1, forward strand.
CGGATGTCCGCTTCGGCGAGAGCGTCGCCGCCGTCCTGCGCCTCCGTCCAATACAGCGTCGCGTCCGCGTCGGCGCGCCACGAGATCGACCGCACGCCCGTCGGAACCGACCCGAACGACGTGGGGACGCCATCCTGGAGCGGGAGTTCGGCGACCTGGTGAACCACGTTCCCCTGCGTGTCCCACACTTCGATCGTGCGCGGAAAGCGGGAGGCCGGCACCTGGTACGAGTACGGCCGGTGGGTCGTCTGTACGAGCAGATGCTCGCCGTCCGGCGATGGCGAGGAGCCCGAGAAGATCGAGGGATCGCCGACCATGGCCACGGAACCGTCGAGACCGACGCGGGCCAGCTGCGCCGTCGAGTAGTACTCGTAGAGCGCCTCATCGTGCTGGTCCTGGAGCAGGTCCTGATACGTGCGGGCGGGGGCCGCTTCTCCCGACGTCTCCTCGATCATGGGCGCCGTCGGCACCATCGGCTCGGCGGGCGCCGGGCCTCGGCCGGGCGGCACCGCCATGGCGTAGAGGAATTCTCCTTCCGGCGACCAACTGAACGGAGCCCCGAAGCCCACGTTCACGAGATCGAGGTCCGACAGGCGCCGCGCCGCCGCGGACGCGACGTCCACGATCCAGAGTTGCACGGCCGAGTCGGTATCGTGCGTGAACGCCACCGTGCTCCCGTTCGGCGACCAGCGCGTGTTGCGGATGCGCGGATTCTCCGGCAGGCCGGTCACGGCGCGCTCTTCCCCGTCGAAGGTGCGAAGTGCGAGACCGTTTGAGGGGCGCGCGCGGCTGGGGCCGTTCGTGCGGGGGTTGATGCGCAGTCCGGCGATCCGCAGTTCCGGCGCGGCGACCTCGGCGATCGACGGCAGGCTGGGCCGCATCGTGAGCAGCATCACCGACTCGTCGGGACTCAGGCTGATCCCCGGGGTCGCCGGGGCGTCGACGAGTGCGGCGAGTTCGGCGGCCGGCGTCTGATAGCCGTCCGCACCCTCCTGCGCGGCAACATCCGCCGTGGAAGCGGTGAGGACGAACGCGAAGGAGAGGGAGAATCGGAGGATTCGAGGGCTGTAATCGTGTCGCATTTCATGGGCTCCAGCTGATGACCGAGGTCCCCTGAACCGGTGATCGGGACCACTTGGTGTCGTGTCCCGGAAATAGTCCGAACCGCCCGTGGCGTACGCAAGACGCGCCGGACCCCCGAGCCACGCCGGCGCCGCCGCCGATGGCCGCCGCCGATGGCCGCCGCTGCTGTCGCGCGCGCCCCCGGTGCGATAGCGTTGCCGGGCCCGCGAACGGCAGCGGCGTTCGCGGGCGCACACAACAGGGATAGGGAGACAGGAAGATGCGGATCATGGACGCGCGTTACCTCCGGTGTTGGGCAGCGGGGGCGGTGGTGGCGGTCGGGCTGGCCGGCTGCGCACCCGAGGGAGACACCGGAGATGGCGACGCCGCCGCGGCGGCGGGGGCCGACGAGACCGCGGCGCAAGAGGCTGCCCAGGTGGCGCTTGGCCCCGTGGACGGGCGCGACCTGCCCCCGGTGGACCTCGAGCGCGTGCTCGCGGGCAGCCCGGCGCCCGACTTCACGGCCCTCTCGAGCACGGGCGAGCCGATCACGCTTTCGGATTACCGCGGAGAGAAGGACGTCATCCTCTTCTTCTACCGCGGCCACTGGTGACCGTACTGCGCAAAGCAGCTCGGAGAGCTGCGAGACTTCATGACGCCCGAACAGCGCGAACGGACCCAGCTCCTGGCGATCGCGCCGGACAGCCCCGAGGACATCGGTCTCATGGTCGACCGGGTCCTCGAGGACTACGATTACGCGCTCGACTTCCCGCTCCTGTCCGATGACGGCTCCGCGATCACGTATCGCTACGGCCTCCTGAACGAGGACTCCGGGCGCGGGCGCCAGCTCCCGCACCCCACGACCTACGTCATCGACATGGACGGCACGGTGCGCTGGAGCTTCACCGAGGTGGACTACCGCGTCCGCCCGGAGCACGCCGACATCCTGGCCGCGCTCGAAGCCCTGGCGCCGCAGCCCTAGCTGGCCGTCCAGCTACCCGGAGGCGTCGTCCACCAAACGACAGCGACCGCCCCGGCAGCGAATGCCGGTCAGTGCCTGGCTCAACCGCTTGAGCCGGGCACGCGCCTGCGGGTCGTAGGCCTGATCGTTCGCGCGGGTCGGATTGAGGCCGCTGAAGTACTGCCCGCTCTCGAAGTCGTCGGAGTCGACGACCTGCATCACGGCATCGGCCCCCTCGGCGATGGTGGCGCGCGGCGTCGCCCCCAGCCGCCGCACCATCTCCGTCGGCATGTAGGTCGCCGGGTGGAGTGAGCCGACCACGATCCCGGTCCCCGCCAGGTCGTCGGCCAGGTCGTGCGTGAACATGATCTGGGCGAGCTTGCTCTGCGCGTACGCGCGGCGGCCGCTGAAGTTGTTCTCGATCATCACGTCGTCGAAGTCGATCGGCGTCTGCGCGCCGGACGACACGTTCACGATGCGCGACGGCGTGCTGTCGAGCAGGCGCGGCATCAGCATGTGCGTGAGCAGGAAGGTGGAGAGGTAGTTCACCTGGAAGCGGTACTCGTGCCCGTCCTCGGTGACCCACCGCTCGTCCGGCGCAGAACCGAAACCCGCGTTGTTGATCAGGATGTCCAGCCGGTCGTAGTCGGCGAGCAGCGTCTCGGCGAAGGTGCGAACCTCCGCGAGAGACGCGAAGTCGGCGCGATAGAAGCGGGCGTTCCCGGGTCCGACCGCGTTGATCGCATCCACCACCTCCGCGCCCCGTTCAACGTTGCGGCCGTGGACGATGACGTGATCGCCCCGCGCGCCCAGCCGCAGGGCGAGTTCGCGGCCGAGGCCGGAGGTGGCTCCGGTGACCAGCACGACCTGCTGCCCGGAAGCGGGAGCGGGCGCCGCCTGAGCGAGTGCGTCGGCGGTGAACGTCGGCCAGACGGTCGTGAAAACGGCGGCAGCCAGCGCGGCGGTCGTCCTGAGCGCGGCCTTCCCGAGTGTGGTGCGATTCATGGTGCGATCCTTCACTGTCATGGGAATTGTCATGGGACGAGTTCCTCTTCGACAAGGCGGGCGATCCACAGGCCGGAGTGGAGGTCGGAGGTGAAGATCCGGCCCTTGAACAGTTGGGCGCCCCACGTCATCGACCAGTTCGGCACCGCGGCGTCCGGCGATGACGTCTTGATCGCTCCGATCTCGCGGCCCTGGCGGTAGAGGTCGCCGCGCAGTTCGCCGGAGATGTCCAGCACCCGCAGGCCCGCCTGGTAGTAGCCGACGTAGAGCCGGTCGCGGTCGTCGCTCCACAGGTTGTGCGCCCCGGCTTCCGGCACGGTGTAGTGGGCGACCTTCACCGGCTCATCCATGTCGGTCATGTCCAGGACCTCCACGTAGCCCCGCGCCTCGATGGGGCCGAGCGCGTTCGGATCCCAGTCGGACGGGTAGATCTCGGCGGCCACGAACAGGTATTTTCCGTGACGCCAGGCGACGTGCGTGTTCCCCTGCCCCGACACCCACCGCGAGACGAGCTTCGGATCGCGGGCGGTGCCCCCGTGCGTGCCCGCCCCCGCGTCGAGGATGTAGATGCCCTCGTTCCAGAACGACGCATAGGCGTAGCCGTCCTGGACGATCACGTCATGGAGGCTGCGAACCGGTTCGTCGTGCGCCCAGCGGTTGATCTCGCGCGGGTTCGCCGGATCGGAAATGTCGATGATGACGATCTCGCTCGTTCCGTTGTGGCAGGCGTAGACGAGATCCTCGTCCCCCAGGATCCAGACGTTGTGCACACCCCCCGTCACCGTGTCCGTGTACTCGGAGAGGATTTCCGGGTGGGCGGGATTCGAGAGGTCGAGGAGGACGATCCCGTTGCGGCGGCTCGAAGCCCCCTCGCGGGTGACGATCCCGAGGCGGTTGTCGGGGTGGATCTTCACATCGTTGATGCGGCGGGCATCGAGCTGGATCGAGTCGGTGAGGACGGGCCGCGTGGCGTCCGTCACATCCCACACCTTCATCCAGTCGTGGTAGAAGGTGCCGAGATAGGCGTAGTCGCGTCCGTCCACGCCCTCGAACACCCAGGTGTCGCCCGCCCGGTGCGTGGACGTGATCCCGCTCCCCACGAGTTCGAGCCGTGCGGTGTGGCGGCGGGGCCCCACGCGCACGGAAACCGTCCGGGCGATGGCCGGGCCCGCGACCGCGGTCACGTGGTACGTACCCGGCGCCTCGGCCACGAAGAGTCCGCGTCCATCGACGGGTTCGACGCTCGCCCCGCTGGGGGTCACGCTCCAGAGCGGCGCCAGGGGGATCTCGCCGCCCCCGGGGTCGCGGCCCACCAGCCGGAGGGCCGCGACATCTCCCGTCGAAAGCGAGTTCACATCCCCGGAGGCCACCACCTCGTATTCCTCCGCCGGGTTCGGCTCGACAGTCACGTCGACCCGGGTCGAGGCGTCTCCCGCGGAGACGGTGATGACGGTCCGTCCCGGCCCGTGGCCGAGCAGGCGTCCGGCAGCGTCCACCGTCGCGACACCCGGGTCGGCGGAGGCGAACGCGAACGCGACATCGTTCACCGCGTCGCCGGGTGCCGTGTAAGCCTCGAGATGGAGGGCCGCGGTCGCGCCCGTGTAGACGGGGCCGGCGACGCGGGCCCCGATGCGGGCGGGCTCGAGCCGGGGCACGCGGATCGTCACCCAACTCGGCTGGCCGCGGAACATCGCCGCCACGCGCGACTCGCCCGGCCGCACCGCGGTCACCAGGCCCTCGGCTGTCACCGTCACGCCATCGTCGGCCGCGAACCAGCGTACCTCGCTGGCGGCATCCTCACCCTCGGCGCCGTGAATCTCGGCGGCAAGCTGGAAGGACGCTCCGACCTCCAACTCCAACTCGGCGGGAGAGGCCACGGCGTACACTCGCTCCTGCGCGTGGACGGCCGGCAAGCCCGCGACACCCAGGAGCAGGGTTGAAGCGAGGAGCCCAAAGCGGAGCGACATGACTCTCCTCCATGTGACAGAGCGATCAGACCGGGATCAAAAGCTCGTTTCGACCGACGCGGGCGGCAATATCCGGCGCGGTTGACCGGACCTTTGCCGGGTGGGAGCTTCGGCCATCATGGAAACGCTTGGCGCCGGATATGCAGCCGGGAGGCCTTCCCTCTCGGAGGGAGAAGCGGCCAGGCTCGTCCGGGACTCATGGGGCGTGCGCGGGACGGCCCGCGAGTGCGCCAGCGAGCGCGACCGGGTGTTCGAGATTCGGGACGCGACCTCCCGCGACACCTCCGGCGGGTCGGGGGTCCGAGGATACCTGAAGGTCTCGAACCTGCTCGAAGACCGCGCGGTCCTCGAGGAGGAAGCGGCCATGCTGGCGGCGCTCTCGGAGTCCCAGGCCTGCTTCGCGCTCCCGCACTGGCGCTCCGCCGCGGGGGGGGAGGACGCGGAAGCCTCCGCAGACGCGACGGCGGGCGGGCGTCTCGTCGAACACGCGATCGGCGGGCGCACCCACTTCGCCCGCTTCCTGGAACCGGTCCCGGGCATTCCGCTGGACGGTTTCCGGCCGCACGGACCTGAACTGCGCCGGCAGATCGGCCGCCTCGCCGGGATCCTCGATCGTTCGTCCTCGCACCTGGCGGGCGCGGACCGGCCGATGATCTGGGACCTGCGCCGCGCCGCCTCGCTCATCGGGGAGAACCTGAACGCGATCCGTGAACCGGACCGGCGCGAAGTCCTCGCGCGGATTCTCGAGCGGTACGCGGCGGTCGTGCGGCCGCGGGCAGGCGAGTTGCGCGAAAGTCTGATCTACAACGACGCTAACCCGGCCAACATCCATGTCGATCCGCGGCGCATGAAGGGCGGGGCGCCCCACCTTGTGGGCATCGTGGACTTCGGCGACACGATCCGCTCGTGGACGGTGGCGAACCTCGCCGTGGCGTGTGCCTACGCCGGGTTCGGGACGCGCGATCCGGTGGCCGCCTTCTGCGAGGTGGCGCGGGGGTACGTTGCGGAGCACGAGGTTGTGGAGGCGGAAGCGGATGTCCTCTACGAGCTGGCGCAACTGCGGCTCGCGCTCAGCGTGACCATCTCGTCCGTGCGGGGCGCCCAGGAGCCAGGCAACGAGTACCTGCTCGTGAGCCAGGCCCCCGCCTGGGAGGTGCTCGAACGGCTGGACGCGACGCCCGCGAACCTCGGACGCTACCGGCTGCGGGAGGCCTGCGGACACGCGCCCTGTCCCTCGACCGCGCGGGTCATCGCGGCACTCGAGCGCGCCGCCCCGGGCGCAGCGCCCGTGCTCGATCCGGACCCCCGCACTGCGCCCACCGTCACGCTCGACCTCAGCGTCGGGTCGGGGGACGACGGCGGGACCTTCGATCCCACGGATCACGCGGCGTTCTCGCGGCGGCTGTTCGACCGGATCAGGGACGCGGGCGCGGCCGTCGGCATCGGCCGTTACGACGAGGTGCGCTGGTGGTACACGGGCGAGGCCTTCCGCGCGCCGGGAAACGAGATGGACGAGTGGCGGACCGTTCACCTGGGCGTCGACCTGTTCGCGGAGCCGGGGACGCCCGTCCTCGTGCCGCTTGGCGGCCGCGTCGTGTCCGCGCACGACAACGCCGACCGCCTGGATTACGGCCCCACGATCATCCTGGAGCACGAACTGGAGGACCCGGCCGGCGAGGCCGCGGCGTCGGATGAACCCGTCCGATTTCGGACGTTGTTCGGGCACCTGTCGCCCGAATCCCTACCGCAGGTTTCACACGGCGAGGTGGTGGAAGCGGGTCGGACGATCGGCTGGATCGGGTCTCCGCCGGACAACGGCGACTGGGCCCCGCACCTTCACTTCCAGATCCTCCTCGATCCTTTGGGTTACGAGGGAACCTTCCCGGGCGTCGCCGCACCGAGCGGGCGCGGCACATGGACGGCGGTGAGCCCCGACCCGAACCACCTGCTCCGGCTCCCGGGCGAGGCCGCGGCCCCGCGACCGCACAGCCCAACCGCCCTGATCGAGGACCGGAACCGGCGGCTCGGTCCCTCGCTGAGCCTCTCCTACCGGCGACCGCTCCACATCGTCCGGGGCCGGGGCGCATGGCTCTACGACATCGACGGCCAGCCCTTCCTCGATTGCGTGAACAACGTCGCGCACGTGGGCCACTCGCACCCGCGGGTGAACGAGGCGGCACGCCGCCAGATGGCCGCGCTCAACACGAACACGCGCTACCTGCACGAGACGATCCTCGAATACACGGAGCGGCTCACCGCCCTCTTCCCGTCTCCGCTCGATGTGTGCTTCCTCGTCTGCTCCGGCACGGAGGCCAACGAACTCGCCCTGCGCATGGCGCGCACGCACACCGGCCGGGTGGGCGCGGTTGTCCTCGACGGGGCGTACCACGGGAACTCGAGTTCGGTCGTCAACCTGAGTCCCTACAAGTTCAACGGCCC